>JARFQH010000340.1 GCA_029287875.1 Desulfobacteraceae bacterium
TTATCATGTCCGGATTCCTGCAAAGCGAAGTTCACACCCTCATGAGCGCCTTTCGCCAGGCCGGGCTTCCGCGCCAGCTTTGGGCCACGGTGACGCCGGTATCGGAAAACTGGACCCTGGCGGCGCTTTTGACCGAACTGGCCGAAGAGGACCGGGCGATGCAGCAGAAACGGGCGGAGAAAAACGAACGATAGAAAAGGCCTTTTATGCGATCTGGGTGTCAATTGATGCAACCGTTTGTTCGGCGCATGCGTGTCCACCCGCAGAAGGACCAGGCCTATTGCTTTACGCTGCGGGGATGCTTGTGTTAAAATATATCAAGACATGCGGGCCGGCGATCTCGTATTCTTCAGGCCGCCTGATTACCCCCGCCACGTCGGAATATACCTGCGCGAGGGTCAATTTGTCCACGCATCCAAGAGTCAAGGCGTGATCATCTCACCTATCGATCAGACCTACTGGAAACGGCACTTCTGGACCGCCAGACGAATTCTGACGGGCGGTGAATAATCATTGATACGAGAAACCCTGCGCGATCTCGTGAAAGATATCGATTTGGCCTACCGGTTGAAACCTGTGACGGCTGTTTTGTTGAGCGCATCTGTTTTGCTGGGTGCTTGTTCGACTGTGAAACACACGCAGAAGGCTGTCGATGGCGCTCGGTGGTCCAGCTTGGAGCCCTTGAGCATTCCTTACGAGGTTCGGCTGGCGCAGTTCGAAAAAGGCAACCTTGTCGCCAATCCCTCTTTTGAGGACAGTGAGCCGGCAACAAGAGATGCCGACAACACTCAGCAGTGGGTCAGGATCGGCCGTAGTGTTGAATGGGTCGATGCCGCGTCGGGACGTGACGGGCCTGAAGAGGTTGCCGACGGCCGGCACGCCGTCAAAATTGTCAAAAGAAGTGCCGGTGAACTGGATAAGGCGGAAGGGATCATCAGCGACTTCATTCCCGTGATCCCGGGTAATTATGACTTTTTTTATGATGTCAAGTTGAAGAACATTACGAGCCATAAAGCCAGACTGGGCTTTCGGCTGTATGATGCCCTCGTTGTGAAGGCATTTTTCTTCGATGCGCAGAAAAAAAAGATCGACCCGGCATTTCTCAACCCGGTCGCTGGAAGCCTTATCGACAACTCGGACAAAAGTTATGCGTTCGCGAATTTCTGGAGGATTGACGACTTTCCCTGGGCAACGGTACGCGGCCGAACCTACAACTACCCTTTTTCCGAAGGAGACCTTCCCGAAGGGACCCGTTTCGTCCGTTTATTTTTCGGTTTGAAGGGCAGGGGAACCATGTGGATAGACAATATCGTCTATCGGTACTCAAAATGGAATTTTTCGACCCTGGAACGCATGCGGCCCTATTTCGGACGGCGGCTTACAGCGGCCGATAAAATCATTCCGACGCCCAGGAGTCTCGAGCTGTTGAACGACGTTATCTATTTCGACCCCCAAAACCCCGGATCGAGCCTGCCGATTATCGTTCTCCCCGAGAATCCGGCAGCCGCCGAGCACACGGCGGCTGGAATACTGCAACATAAACTGAACGCGGTCATGCACAGAGTCTTGCCGGTTGAAGTGCCTGCGGATAGACATGTCCGGGTCGTCAACGATTATAGTTCAGATGATATTCGTGACGGCCGGCTGGTTTTCAGTATCGGCCGAAATAAACTCTATCGCCAGGCGTGGCCCGATCTTCCACTACACGTCATCGGAGAAAAATCGCAGGGATATGTCATAAGATCAAAGCTGGTCGGCGATGCGCTGGTCGTTTTCTTGCTCGGTGAGACCCCCGTAGGGACCTTTAATGCCGCCGCCACGTCAGTTCAACTCCTCGAAGAAGAAAAATGTATTTATCATAACGCCACTGTCGTCGATTTTCCCGACTTTTTGGGACGCTCGTATTGTCTTAAAAACTGGCAGAGTGCCGCCGAACTGCGCCATGATATCGATGCGATCGAACGGATGAGCTTTTACAAGCTCAACAAGGTTTACTGCGGTCACAACCGGACAAATGCAGACTGGCATCTCATCGACGACCTCTTTCGAAAGGGTGTCGAAGAGGCCGGCAGAAAGTGCCGGAAAACCGGAGTGATGAGCCTGGCGCTAATGGTGAATCCATATTCTCATCTCGGATTCGAGCCGTCGGTCGACGATCTCGATGACCAGGCGCGAAACTTTTGGACGCACAGCCGCCCGGAAAGCATCAATCTGCTCAAAGACTTTTTTAAAACCGGTCTGGATGCCGGTGCCGATACGATCATGCTCCAGGCGGATGATTCGGTGCCGCACACCGGCGGGAACCGGAAAAATTACGGTCTTTACACGACAGAAGACCAAAACCGTTTCGGCAACCTTCAAAATGCGCAGGCGCATGTCATCAACAGTTTGAAGCAATGGGTCGATAGTGCCTATCCGGGCACGCGGATCGAGTTTTGTCCACCCTGGTATGCCAATGAATTTATCGATCGCGGCGAGGGCAAAGCCGAGGTGTATTTCAATGAGCTGACAGCACAAATTCCTCGCGATGTCGCAATCGTCTGGACCGGACCGACAGTGCGGTCGTTGTCGGTGGATATGGCCGACCTGCACCGCTACGGCACCCTGATTGGAAGATGGCCCATGATATGGGACAATACGCTGTATGCCAGAAACCTCGAAACGAAAAGATACGGCGGGTACACGACTTACTACCCGGGCAAAGTGAGGATGTGCAACCTCTTTGAGCCTTTCGATACCGACAGGCCCGCGGGTTTTCAGAACTACAACGATGGTCGACACATGTACACCAACGGAAATGCGTACAGCGAGTTGTACAAGATAAAATTCGCGACCGTGGCCGATTACGAGTGGAACACCGCAAACTACAACCCGGAGCTCTCGCTGTGGAAGGTCCTTTGCAGTTTATACGGAACAGAATGCGCCAGGGAGCTCGTCCTTTTCAACGAGGCCTATTACGGGACCTACGAGGCCTGTATGAGAATGGAATCCGATGAGGCAAAGCCCGCGTTCATCGAAAACGGCCGGCTGTATTCCATCGAGATGGATCGTCGTCTCGAGAGAATTTCCCGGTTGCTTCCCACAGGGGACCCACTTTCGAGCGAGCTGGCAACCTTCCGAGACAGGCAAAAAAAAAGGCTCGAGGAACTCTCCCGGGCTTTAGGGCCTACTCAAAAATAACCTCTCACGTTGCCGGTTTTGCCACCCTGTTTATGCGTGACATTCAGAATCCGGGTTGCACACTGGCGCTTGAGGTCCGCAAGGATTGTTGGTGGAAAAAAGGTTTTCGAAATTTCCCGGCGCTGTTTCCTTAAATTTTTCAACACCTTGAACTGTTTCTTTACTTAATTTTAGGCATTTTGTCCTCGGCGTCTACCAGGTTGCCCTTGAAAAACCTCAACGGAATGATAACCTTGGGGATTAAAATTTACGAGGAAATTAGATTCTGATGCGATTAATCGTGTACAACATCCGTTACGGAGCCGGAATTGGAAGACGTTTTCACCTTCCTGTGCCTTACAGCGGGTACCTCAAACCCACCAACGGCCATTTCGGAAAAATCGTCGAATTCATCAAATCTGTTAATCCGGATATCGTCGGGTTGATAGAGGTAGATTTCGGTTCTTACCGGGTTGATAAGTTCAATCAGGCCGAAACGATTGCGCGAGAGCTGAACCACCAGGTGGCCTGCAAATCCAAGTACGCCGAGGCGTCAATGGCACGGAAGGTACCGGTGCTGAACAAACAGGGCAATGCGATTCTGACCGGTCTTCCGATTGTCGCCCGCCGGTATCATTTTTTTAACGAAGGCGTCAAGCGCCTCGTCATCGAGGTTGAACTGCAGGAGGTTACCGTCTTTCTCGTCCACCTGTCGCTCAAATTCCGCCACCGTCAGTATCAACTCAACGATTTGCACGCCCTCATTGCCGGTTGCGACAAACCGATTATCGTGGCCGGAGATTTCAATGCTCTGTGGGGGGACCGTGAGTTACAGCTTTTTCTCGCCGCCAGCGGCTTGACCAGCGCCAACGTCAAGAGTCAATCTTCTTATCCCAGCCGCAACCCTCACCGGGAACTCGATTATATTTTTCACAGCCCGGAAATTCGCTCCACCGCTTTCCAGGTCCCCAAGATCAAGCTGTCCGATCACGTCCCGCTGGTTTGGGATTTCGAGATCGATAGCCCGAAGACAGAGGAAATTGTTCTGGGGTATACCCCCGCGGTCATCCGGTCTCCCGGCCTTTCGGCCCCTCTCACCGCTTCAGTCTAATTTACGTATTTATAACTCGGCCCGCACAAGGGCCGCCCCGGCAGCGAGACTTTTCAATTTGGCGCGGGCAACGACATAGGGGATCGGTGCCATGCCGCAGTTGGTGCACGGCAAGAGCCGTTGCGCGTCCACGAACTGCATGGCCGAGCGAATGGTAGCGGCGACTTCCGCGGGTGTTTCGACCTTGTGAGAGGTTACCGCCACGGCCCCCACCATAATCTCCTTGTCCTTTAGGAGACCCATGAGCGACAACGGCACCTGAGAATCGGCGCACTCCAATGAGACCTGGCCGATGCGGCTGGCGTTCAGGGCCGGAAAGATCTCTTCGTACTGGCGCCATTCGTTCCCCAGCGTCTCTTTCCAGCGCAGATTTTCCTCGATACCGTAGCCATAGCAGATGTGTACGGCCGTGGTGCACCTCAAGTCCTTGACGGCGCGATGCAGCGCCGCGATGCCCCACTCCTTGACATCTTCCATGAATACGTTGAAAGCCGGTTCATCGAACTGGATGACATCGACGCCGGCAGCGGCCAGTTCGAGCGCCTCTGCGTTCAGGAGCGCCGCAAAGGCCATGGCCATATCGGGACGGCTGCCGTAATGGGCATCGGCGATCGTGTCACAGATGGTCATGGGACCGGGCAAGGTGAATTTCAGTTTGCGGTCGGTTTGTGACCTGGTGAAACGGACTTCGTCCAGATGAACGGAATGGGGGCGGGAAACAGGGCCGGTGACCGTCGGCACCTGGACGGTATAGCGGTTGTCACGGATTCCCATGGGGGTTTTTTTGTTCCAGTCAATGCCGGCGATGTGTTCCAGAAACCCATGCACGAAGTGAGTGCGGAACTGCTCGCCGTTGGTGACGATGTCGATCCCCACTTCGGCTTGATGTTTCAGCCATTCGGCGGCAGAGCGCTCCTGGGCGAGCCTGAGATCTTCGCCCTCGGCCCGCCAAGCCGGCCAGAGTTTTTCCGGTTCGGCCAGCCACTCCGGTTTGGGCAGACTGCCCGCAATAGTCGTTTCAAGCATGTCCTTCTCCTTGTTTTCATCATTATTGAATTATGGTGGGGGTGTTGGACTATGATCTTACCATGGCGCGGTACCAAGACCATGAAGGTAAAATTCTTGACGGAAGCGCAGCGAAGCCATTGATGATCGCCAAGAATGCGGAAAGCGCTTTTTTATGGCCGAAGTCGGGTTGGAACCTTCAATGCAAAAAGACAGCCGTCCACGGGCACACGAATAGATCCGTTACGAAAAAACCGGTAATGACGGCCCAGATAAGCATTCCCCATATAACGATGCGCCTTTTTTTAGCTTTTACTTCCATACTTCCAGGTGTACGTTCAGAAATGGTAGATTTCGGCCCCTGCCAAGGTCGCAGCGAATTTCAACCGCAGGCATCGCCTTCGCGCCTCGGCATGAATGAGGATTGCAAAGAGGGAGAACGCCTGCCCGGGCCGAAAAATGGCGTTTCCAGTAAAAGGTTCATTTAAGGGCTTCTGTATTCAACGATTCGATGAAGATATCGGCTTCCTTCGGCAGAAAGGCCGAGCCGGTTAAGGTCGGTATTCAGGTCGGCCGATGTGCCGTAGCCGCCGAGATATCCGTTCACACGCGCCGCCGCGGTCGAATCGACAAAGTCACCGTCTGCAGGATATATCCTTTTGAATTCCTTTAACAAATTTCTCTCGCGGCGCAGTTGATATTTCTGGTGATAATCTTCGGCACGGTAAAAAGCGGTGAGCGGCAGAATTTTCGTTTGAATCTCCTCTTTCCGTTTAGACGCTTCGCGTTCTCTGCTCTCGTCGGCCAGCTTTTTTTGCTCATCGTTGTGATAAAATACCGCGGCCATGTATTGCTTTGACCAAGCGCGCGAGCTTGGGTTGTGATTACGCCAACAGATGTCCAAAAGGTCGTTGTAAGAGATTTGGGAGGGATCATAATCGATCTGGATCGTCTCCGTGTGGTCACCCAGACTATGATATGTCGGGGCATCTTTCGTACCGCCGGCATAGCCCACGCGAGTCCGTACCACACCCTTCAAACTCCCGAACCGGGAGTCGGGCCCCCAAAATCAGCCCAGGGCGAACGTGGCCGTTGCGGTTTGAAGCGGAGCGGCTGCATCGATGAGCGGTATCGCAGCCGTTTTTTCTTCGGTTGTTGCGAGCATCCCCATAGTTTTTATTCCTTCACTTTTTTCTGTATTTTTAGCTTCTTTACTGTAATATGCATCGCAGCCGAAAGAAAATGCCGCTGTCAGAGCAGCGATGAAATAAAAAAACGACCGCGAATAAATGCGTCTCAAACCGGTCACCACAAATCGAAAGGGCGATTGGTTTACAGCAAACAGTAATTCCTTTGGGTCCATTTGTCATATTCCTTCCACTTAATGTTGAAGCTAATGGTCGGATAATGGCTCGTCAAGGGCGCAAATTACGGGGCGTGACGACTCGACCGATCCAGGCAGCTCATATCTTCCAACAGGTTATCCAGAACTGCGGCCAAGCGTTTTTGTGGACTGTGTCAATAGAGTACGTACCCGGCAAAAAGGACAATATGAAACGCAGGCAGATACTCAAACTTTTCACGGCTGTTGCCGGCTGGACGGTCTTAGCCGGCAGCCCTCTCGCTCTGCTGGTGCGCCGCAGCTGCGCTGCGCTTCGCAAAAGGCTCCTGCCGGCCGATACCGACCTTGGGACCCTTCTTTTCGAAAGTCCGAAATATCTGGACTCGCGCAATCTTCCGCTTACGCCGATCGACAAGTTCGGCACCATGGGATTGAGCGAGCACCAGGTGGACCTGCAGCGCTGGCAGTTGACAATCGGCGGTGCCGTTGCGCGACCGTCCCGGTTCAGCTACGATCAAATCATTGAGATGCCGGTTGTTTCGCGGGACGTTTTACTCATCTGCCCGGGTGTTTTCGCCTATAATGCCCGCTGGCGGGGGATTTCGATCTGGCCCCTTTTGGAGAAGGCCGGGGTCGACAGGAAGACCACTTACGTCGATGTTGGTGGGCCGGCGGGACCCGATGAGAAGGTCCAACGATTGCCGTTACGCGAAGTTCAAACCAACAAAGCCTTTCTGGCTTATGCGGTCAACGGAAAGCGCCTGCCGGAAAAACACGGTTTCCCGCTGCGGGCGGTGGCGGAAGGCTACGTCGGCGCCGAGTGGATCAAGTTCATCGAACGGATCGACGCGGTCATCACCGTCCCGGTTCCGGACGAAGCCGAAAAAATGCCGCTCCGGTTTATGTTCCCTGAAC
>JARFQH010000378.1 GCA_029287875.1 Desulfobacteraceae bacterium
GTAATCGTCCAGCCACTTGAGGGCCTTGTCTACCATGTCCTGCGTCAGGTGATATTTGGGATCGTGTTCCGGCGGCTCGATGTGATTCGTGTTCTCGGTCAGGCGCGGCTCCCACTGGGAAGTCTCGCCGCCCAGGAAGCCATAGAAGTATTCGAACCCGTAGCCGGTCGGCCAGCGGTCTTTGGGTCCCATTGCCGTGGTCTCGATGGCCGGGGTGTTATGCCACTTGCCGAAAGCGGAGGTGAGGTAACCGTACTCCTTGAGCACCTCGGCGATGGTTGCGGCGGTATTGGGAATGACTCCGGTGTAGCCATCGAAGGCGACCGCACGCTCGGCGATGGTGCCGGAGCCGACCCGTGTGTGATTGCGGCCAGTCAACAGGGCCGCCCGGGTGGGCGAACAGATGGAGGTGGTGTGAAAGGCATTGTAGCGGAGGCCTTCCTCGGCCAACTTGCTGAGCGTGGGTGTATGGACCTCGCCACCAAAAGTTTCGGCGACGCCGAAGCCGACGTCGTCGAGCATGACGATCAGGATGTTCGGTGCATCTTTTGGGAGCCGTTGCGGAATCTCGGGCCATTTCATGATGGAATCCTGCAGCCGCGGCCTGGCGACTCCTGCCATGGGGCTGGGCGGAAAAGGCAGAACCGAACCGTCGTTGGGTTCGGCGCCAGGGGCCGGGACCGTCAGCAGCAGGGTCAAGATCACCGAGCAACTGGAAGTGCCGACATAGCGCATGAATTTACGTTTCATTCCAACACGTTCGAAAAATGACACTTTCATTTTCTTTTCTCCTGATATTTGGGTCCAGCGACGTCTTTAGGCTGTTGGATATAGAACGTGAAGGTTTACGAGGATTACAAAAAAAGGGTCAATTTCGCAGTTTATGGGATAACACCGATAGAATTTTTCCTGTCTACATCTGAAACGTCAACGATGTCTTCAGATAAGGTCGGGGTTGAGCCATTGAGCATATGAATAGAAAGCCGGTTAATCTGCCTTTTTGAAACTGATAAACCGGCAACTCAATGTTCTCAACGCTGCCTTCGCCGCGTCAGACGTCGCGCGTTGGCCGTTGCCTTGCGATGCAGCGGGGCCAGCACCTTTCGGCCTGAGCGCCACGGGTTGAATGCACCCGACCATGCACCAAAAGCCGTACGTTGCCATGCCGCAGTGACCTCCATGACTGCCGCTATCTTTTCGACAATCATCCGGTTTCCTTCAGCGTTTAGACGCCGGTCGGGATTGGGCCATTTTACCGCCCAGTTCCAATTGCGCAGCAGGATCGTCGTAGTAGCCGCCGTACCAAGTTCGACCGCCATCATGCCCAAACTCCAGGCATCTACGACGGGATTTTTTGCAGCTGAAATATTGGCGGCGATATCTGAAATATTTCTCATCGAACGATTCAACCTCCTACTTATATAAGGAATAGAATTACAACCTGTAAAAAGTCTTACTTGCTTGAAAAGCGGCGCTTCCGAGGAGCCATGCGAAATACGACCGACTCAGCGTTTCGCCTTGGTCCTTGTCCTCGCCGTCTGAAGGATGGCACCATCTTCAGCGCGGTGGGTTGACGACGGCATAAGAGGTCAACAAACCGGAGACCTGAGACTGGTATCCCAAAAAATGCAGAAATTTTTTAATCGTCATTGCCATAAAGAGGAAAAATCCACCCACAAGAATCATTGCCACTGAATCATGATAAAGAAACCCTCCACCCGGACTGGGCGGCAATGCAATAATCAGATTAATAGCGCCAGCTAAAGCAGCAAGCCAACAGACGAATGCGATTGCAAATTTTTCCCACATCTGAAAATCCTCCTAAATACCTTAAACTGAAACACAGTAATACATAATAAAATTCTGTCTATTGGCCTTTGGTCCAATAGACAGCGGTCCGGACTCTGCATATCGTTTACCATCAGTTCAAAGACAGGAGCGTGAGCTGGAAAACTGCGCCGGCTCTACATGTTGACTGGCAGCTCAGATGCTGCCGACCAGCCGGCAGAAATAGGCTGGAAAAAACGGGAAAAGAACTTAGAATCTAAAAGGAGGTTCGATGATGAAACGTTTGATTTGGATGCCTCTCATGGCACTATTGGTGGGATTGGCGATTCTAATCGGTTGTGGAGAGAAAGCGGAGGAAGCCGCCAAGAAGGTAAGCGACAAAACGCAGCAAGCCACGGAGGCGGCCAAGGAAACGATGGATTCTGCAACCGCCTGGACCAAGGACAAGATGGACGCCTATGTGGGCAAAACGAAGGAGCAACTGGGGAAATTCGACACGCAGTTTGAGGACCTCAGCGCCAAAGCGGACAAATTGAGTGAAGATGCCCAGGAAAAGTTCAAGGGTCAATTAGCGGCCTTGACTGAAAAGAAAGAGGCGATCGCCGTAAAAATGGATGAACTTCAGGAGGCCAGTGGCGAGGCCTGGGTAAAGGCCAAGCAGGAGCTGGATAAGCTGATGGCCGAACTGTCTCAGCTCTATGAAAACATCAAAAAAGATTTTAGCACCACCTGATTTTAAATGTTGCGGGTAAAAACTGAAAACCGCACTCGGAAAAGCATGTTTCGAGACCACCGGGCCGCACCGATGGCTCATCTCAGGCCATCATTTCTGACGCGAGGGATTCTTAAGTGCTTTTCAAAAAACCCAGCGCCCTCCTGTCTTTCAGCGGCAGGAGGGCTTTTGATCTCATCACTTCGGCATACGTCTTTTAAAAAATCACGCCCTGTCCATCTATGAATGCCTAGTCTGTTTTTCTCAACTCCAGCACCACTCCGTTGTCACCCGTCAACATCAACCGGCCTGCGTCTATCGCGTAGTGGAATGTCTCACCAGTGACGGCGGACAAAAATTCCTGCTCGAACGCCATATTCGGGCACGCCATTCTCGTGGTGTCCAATTGACCGATGGTGATTCTGTTGCCCCTGGTCTCGAATTTCCCGCTGATCTGGTTGCAGCCGGTGCTGCCGACAACCCGGTTTTCGTTGAGGTGAAACTCGAGGACCGGGAGTCCTTTTCGAAAATCTTGTGCCTCTAATTTCCGATCGCCGAAAAGCGTCAGCACCCAGATATCGTTGAGCCGGCTGTCCATGACGTATCGTCCGCAGCCCTCGAAACTGGAGTAATCGGCATCCACGGAGCGTTTGACGTCAACTCGTGCTTTAAACGGAAACCGTTCCCCTGACATCGCATCACGACACTCTCCTCTCGAAACCGTCGCGATCAACGTGCCGGCTTCGGTCTGAGCAAAGAACCGGGTCACATCGGCATCCTGGGCCTTGTCCTCCCTTCCCGGCGGCGTATTCATCTCCGGCAGGTCCGTCAGCGACTTGAACCACATCCCCTTTTCGAAGTCGATGTCAAGGGACCACGACGGCTCGTTACCGAATGCATAAAAGTCAATTCCCTGATCCAGCTTCTTACGCATGAGCAACAATGTTTCGTTCGTCAGCATGACGTCATCGGATTCTGTTTTTCGCGTCAAAATGTAACGCCGACTCAAATTACCGGTAATTGGCCTGCCGTGGATATCCAACACTTGCAACCCATGCGGCAGCGGTGCGAAGTATTTAAGTCCGGCTTCGCTTTTGTCGAGAACGAGGATGTCGCCCTCCACGGTATAGGTGCCTTTCCGGACAGCCGGCTGTACAGATCTCCCGGTGTAGAAAACAGACTCGGAGAAGGTCCCGTCGGCACTTAGCCACAGTTTATACTCGATGCCGGGGCAATCGGCACAGGGAAGGTAGCCTTCGTACCGGCCCTGCACTGAACCGGGTGTCAACTCGGCAGCAGGCTCTCCATTCGCAGCTGCCCAGCCGCTTGCTAGGGTAAAAATAATCGTTATTACCGTTAAGCCGACAAGGATAGGTGTTCTGCGGTGTCTTTTCATACGAAACACCCGTTCTTGTAAATACTGATGAGTAATTCTAACCCCATTGTTGAGGTAAATCCGCGGATGTCTATTTCCCCTTGCCCGTCAATACATCATAAAGCTTATCGGTCACAACCACCTTCCATTCACCGCCGACTCTTTTCATTTTGACCTTTTCCTTATCCCTGACAGATGAGACCGAACCATCGACTTTATTTTTGGCCACACTGCCGGCAGCACCCACAATGTTTCCCGAAGCGGCCTTTCCCGCTGTAGTGACTTTGCCAGCAGCGCCTTTCGCCCCTTCAGTGATGGCTTCGTAATCGATCACGGCGGAAATTGTGGCTTCGTCACCGCTTTTCTTCTGATTGACGTCTTTGATGTCGTAATTCAGTTTGCCGGGTACTTTTATATTCAAAAATGATTTGTCCGAGCGTTCATCGATCCCGTGCTCCCTGATGGCTTTCTTGAGATTGCCCGACTGAGCCATTTTCATGAAAGCATCGAATGATGGCTCAGGGCCGCCAGCCGCCCATACAGGTGCCGATGTGAGAATTAGAAACAGAAAAAGTGACGAAATGTATTTCATTCCGACCTCCCTACGGTCTAATCGAAATTACTGGATAGTATAAAAATATGGTTTGGATCGGTGCGCGTCTATTGGACCTTGGTCCAATAGGTAACGGTAGTTTGGTAAGCGTTCACAGAGGGAGCACCGCATCTGCTTTGTTGCCGGGCACTTGAAGTACAAAAGTACGTCTGCGCACCCGACGCCTTGCATCTGCGGCACCCTGTACGCTTACAATTAGATGGTCTGAAGCGCATCGGACCTTGCAACCCTGTGAACGGTTACGTAGTTTGGGTTAAACTAAGTAAAGGGATCTTAAAGCGGATCAGATGCGGCCCGGCGATCATGCCGGAGGGCGGTGCTTCGTTATCCAGCGCACGTAAGGGATCGAGACCACCGCCGAAGCCAGAAGATAGGCAACCACCAGTGCCAGCGCATGTTGCCCCCGCGCGTTGGCCGCGATGAGAAGCGCCAGGCCGATGTGTCGCGATGAACAGGCGATCGCAAGGGAGATACGATCTGAATGATTCGGACCGCCGAGCAGATGGCCCATCACAATGGCGGATAGCGTGAATGCGGCAAACGCAATCAGCGACGATAGTCCGACCTCGAAGACCAGCCGGAAGCCGACTGCCAAAGCCGCAAGGGCGCACAGAGCCATCACGGCGCTCGCGATCTTCAGCAACGGATCGCCGAACCGGTCGGCCAGGACGGGCAACGCCAGGCGGAACAGCATACCGACTCCAAGCGGCAGCAAGAACGTCTTCAGAATGATACGGGCGACTTGTGAAG
>JARFQH010000038.1 GCA_029287875.1 Desulfobacteraceae bacterium
AATCCATCGCGTCCTCTAGCCTGCTTTTTTTTGCGCATCCCTTTTTTGCTCGTAGCGGGCGACCTTGCCGATGAAGACAAACAGCATCGGGTAAAAGAAAACACCCAGCACCGTCGCCAGGGTCATCCCACCCAGCAAGGCCATGCCCATAACCACCCGGGCTTCGGCCCCGGCTCCGGTGGCGACGACCAGCGGCAACACGCCCAGAATGAACGAAAAAGCGGTCATCAGGATCGGCCGAAATCTCAGCCTGGCCGCTTTGGTGGCGGCCTCAAACAGCGAAAGCCCCTTTTCGAATTCCAGGTTGGCGAATTCAACGATGAGAATGGCATTTTTGGCCGCCATGGCGATCAACATGACGAGGGCGACCTGGGCAAATATGTTGAGCTCAAAACTCTGGCTGTAGAGCCGGGCCAGATACAGTGCCAAAAAAGCCCCGAAGATTGCAAACGGTGTCCCCAGAAGGATGCTGAGCGGCAGCGACCAGCTTTCGTATTGGGCGGCGAGGATCAGAAAAACAAACACCAGGGAAAAGACAAACACAAGCGCACCGGTTCCGGAGGCTTTCTTTTCCTGGTAGGACATGTTGCTCCAGGCATAGCCCATATCACCGGGTAATACCTCGGCCGCCACCTGCTCGAGGGCATTCAAGGCCTGGGTCGACGTATAACCGGGGGCCGGACCGCCGGTAAGCTCGATGGATCGGTAAAGATTGAACCGGTTGGTAAAATCGGGGCCGGAAATGTCTCTGATGTTGGCAAAGGCCGCCAGGGGCACGCTGTCTCCGTTGCGATTGTTGACAAAAAACAGGTTGACCTTATCCTCGCTCAGCCGGTACTCCGGTTCGGCCTGGATATAGGCCTTGTAGAGCCGGCCGAAGCGGTTGAAGTCGTTCACGTACGAGCCGCCCAGAAAGGCGCCGACGGTCGCATAGATGTCGTTCAGGGAAACACCCGCCTTGAGAACCTTGTCGATGTTGATGTCCATATACCGTTGGGGAACGGCGGCTCTGAAGGTCGTAAACACGGACCCGATTTCCGGTCGCTCCATTGCGGCTTGAACGAACCTGGCAGTTTGACCGGCAAGGTATTCGGCCGTGTTTCCTCGCCGGTCCTGAATCAGTATGGTAAAACCCGACCCGTTACCCAACCCGGGAATGGCCGGCGGGCCGAAGGCAAATACCTGGGCCTCGTTGACGGCCGCACGAAATTCCTTGTTGAGCAAAGCGACCACCTCATTGGCGGTCTTTTGTCGCTCTTTCCAGTCTTTGAGGGAAATGAATAAAAAGCCGGCATTTGATGCATAGCTGCCCGAAATCATGCTGTAGCCGGTGGCCGTGGTGATAAATTCCACTTCTTCGTATTTTGCGATGATGTCTTCGACCTTATGGGCCACAGCATCGGATCGCTGCATGGAGGCGGCGTCGGGGAGTTGGATGTTGACCAAGAAATAGCCCATATCCTCTTCGGGCATGAAACCGCCGGGGAGAACATTTCCCAAATACCCCAACCCGACCACCACCACCACGATGAAGACAAGGCCCCGGATGATCTTGCGGGTAACGATGTTGGTCAATTTCATGTAGCCATCGGTCGATTTGTCAAAAACCTTGTTGAAGCCTTTAAAAAACAGCCCCAGTGGCCCGCGTGATTCTTTCCGTTTTCTGAGCAGCAGAGCACAAAGCGCCGGGCTGAGAGTGAGCGCATTGACAGACGAAAAAACGACTGAAACGGCCACGGTGATGGCAAACTGCTGGTAGAGCCTTCCGGTGATGCCCCCCATGACGGCTACCGGGATAAACACCGCTACCAGCACCAGGGTGGTGGCAATAACCGGTGCGGTGACCTCGTTCATGGCCTCCTCTGTGGCCGTTCGGGGATCCATGCCCTCTTCGATTTTAACTTGCACGGCCTCCACAACCACGATGGCGTCGTCAACCACGATACCGATCGCCAGAACCAGACCCAGGAGTGAGAGAACGTTGATGGTAAAACCGATCATCGGAAAAACGATGAAAGCGCCGACCAAAGATACGGGGATGGCAATGGTGGGAATCAAGGCCGCGCGCCAGTCCTGGATAAAAATGAATACCACCAGGATCACCAGCGCCAGGGCGATAAACAGGGTTTCGATGATTTCATCGATACCGGCGGTAATCGCCAATGTCGTGTCCAAAGAGATATCGTACCTGATACTCTCCGGAAATGAGGCGGCCAGTTCCTCCATTGTCTGCCGGACTTGCTCAGCCAGCTCAACCGCATTGGAACCAGGCGCCTGATAGAGGGCGATCATGCCGCACTGTTTATTGTTGAGCCGGGTGAAGGCATTGTAGGTTTCCACACCCAGCTCGATCCGGGCGATATGCTTGATTTTAACCTGAGACCCATTCTCGGCGGTTCTGATAACGATCTCGCCGAACTCCTTTTCGGTTTGCAGCCGTTCGGGAAGTTTTACCGTGTAGGTGAATTCAGTTCCCGGCGGTGCCGGTTCGGCGCCGAATTTACCCCCGGGCACGATAACGCTCTGAGAGCGAATCGCCTCCACTATTTCAGGCACCGTGATTCCCAAGGTGGCCAGCAGATCCGGCTTTATCCAGATCCGCATGGAGTAGTCACTGGCACCGATGACATTGACCCGCCCGATGCCTCTGATGCGGGCCAGGGTGTCTTTGATGTTGATGAGGGCATAATTTCCCAGGAACTGTTGGTCATAGCGCCCGTCTTCGGATGTCAATGAGATCAGCATCAATATGTTGGGCAGCGATTTCTGCGTCGTTACCCCGAACCGTTTGACCTCCTCGGGTAATTTCGCGGTGGCAGCCGCCACCCGGTTCTGGGTGAAGACGGTGTTCATATCCGGGTCGGTGCCGACCTCGAACGACACCTGGATCGTCATGGTCCCATCGTTCGAATTGGTCGATTTCATGTAGATCATGTTGTCGACACCGTTAATTTCCTGCTCCAGCGGTGTGGCCACCGACTGCTCGACACTGACGGCATCGGCACCGGTATAGGTGGCGCGCACCTCGACGATGGGCGGCGTAATATTCGGGTACTGCTCGGTGGGAAGGCCGCCTAAAAATACGACCCCCACGATGACCGTGAAAATGGCGATAACCATGGCCACGATGGGCCGTCTGACAAAAAAATTACCCATGTCTGATCACTCTCGCTCCTGCTCCGCCGAATCTATTTTCTTTTTAACTGTCGGTGCCACAACCACGCCGTCCCTGGCCAACTGCAATCCTTCGTACACGATCTTCTCTCCGGGCTTTAGCCCCTCGATGATCAGCCAGGAGTCTTTGACCCTCGGGCCGACTTTTACTTCCCTGCGCTCGATTTTGTTGTTCTCGTCGACCAAAAACACGCTGAATGTGCCCTGAAGTTCGGAAACACATCGTTGCGGAATCAGAATCCCGTCCTTTAACACCTCGACTTCGATCTTCACTTTGGCAAACAGCCCCGGCCGAAGCAGTTTATCCGGGTTCGGGAAAGAGGCCTGGACCAGCATGGCACCGGTAGTGGGGTCCACCTCGCGGTCGACAAAATCGGCCTTACCCTTGTAATCATATACCGATCCGTCGACGAGAATCAGCTCGAAGGGGGATTCTTCGGACCGTCTTGACGCGCCTTCGTTCTGGGCTCTGAAACGGGCCAACTTCAAATATTGTGATTCGGTGATAAAAAAATTGACCAGAACCGTATCGATTTGCGACACGGTGTTCAGTATGATCGTATTCTGGTCACGACCGACGAAATCTCCGACTCTGGCCCGGGTTCGGCCGATAATTCCATTAATGGGAGAGTAAATCTTGGTGTAACCGAGCTGAATCTTTGCGGCCCTGAGATTCGCTCGCGCCGCATCCAGGGAAGAAATGGCTGCTTCGTGGAGGGCAACGGCCGTGTCCAGGTCGCTTTCACTGACCGCTTTGACCTTGGCGAGCGGTTCTATCCGGTCCAGATCGCCCTTGGTCTTGGCCAAAACCGTCTTCGCCTCGGCAACACGGCTTTCCTGGGCGGCCACCTTCTCCTCGAAGGGCTGGCTTTCGAGCGTGTAGAGCAACGTGCCGGCTTCGATTTCCGAACCCTCTTGAAAATGGATGCCTTCGAGAAAGCCTTCCACCCGCGCATGGATGGCGATATCATTCAACCCGAAGATCTGGCCGACAAATTCCTGGTAAAGGGGAACTTCCTGCGCTGTGGTGACGATCACCGTCACCTTCGGTGGAGGAGGCGCCACTTTTGTCGCTTCCTCCTTGCTGCATGCAAGAATAGTCAACAACAGGCCACACACGATAGACAATGTCTTCGGTCTCATGATGTTATCTTCTCATGGTTATGGGGTTGAGGCCATAGGGTCCATCTATAAGCTTTAAGATAAAGGTTTTGGACTGCGTTATCGGTCGTCGGCGCATTACAATAAAGCCTTCTTCATCTATCCTTGCCAAAACCATAATCTTAAAGCCTATGTCATCCTGCTTTCTGGCAGGCTACCAACAAAAACACAATTTGCGCAGCGGGTCAAGCTTGGGGCGGCTGGGTCGCCCATTTTACGTAAGCGTTCACAGGGCACCGCATCTGCTTTGTTGTCGGGCACTTGAAGTACAATAGTACGTCTGCGCGCCCGACGCCTTGTATCTGCGGCACCCTGTAAACGCTTACGATGAGGTGGTTTGAAGCGCATCGGACTTTGCAACCCTGTGAACGGTTACCATTTTACACACCTCCAAGCGGAAGCCAACTTGGTTCTATATCCCAGTGTAATAATCGGTAGGTTTCTTATTTTCAGACAGAAATGCTGCGTCCGGACCGCAGTTGTTGCCATGCGGTCCGGCTTTTGATAACACAACCGAACACGATCGCGAGACCGTCGGCACCAATACCGGTTCAGGGAACTGGGGGGAAGACGGTTTTTTCAAGCACCCGAGGAGGAAAACCTACCGCAGGTCGATGTCGCCTTCTCGAGCCGGCGGCTGTTCTCATCGTCGCGATAGTCATGCTCTAATACTAACCCAATGCAGGCCTTCGGCCGCAACCAAATCAGTTTTCAGGTTTCGGGTTTCAGGATTTGAGGTTTGCTGACACGTGAAGCCTATTTCACCGGGGCGGCAACATCGCCAGAGGCGAGCAAGCCTTGACAATCGCTCAATTTAGGACGAAATGAAACGGGTACCGAACGGGTAGGGTGGGGATCATGACCGAAGGGAAGCAGACGATCGGTGTCAGGTTGCGGGTTTTCGTTCCCTTTGCGTGCGGCTACTTTCTCTCATACCTCTACCGAGTGGTCAATTCGGTCATCGCCCCCAATCTGGTGGACGACATCGGGGTCGATCCCTCCGAACTGGGGCTGCTGACCTCGGCCTATTTCATTACCTTTGCCGCTGCTCAACTGCCGCTGGGCGTCTTGCTCGACCGGTTCGGTCCCCGCAAGATCGAAGCTTTCTTATTGGCGTTTGCCGGGATCGGGGCCTGGGTGTTTGCCGAAGCCGAGACACTCACCGGTCTGGTCGCCGGTCGCGCACTGATCGGATTCGGTGTTTCCGCCTGCCTGATGGCCGCCTTCAAGGCTTACGTGATCTGGTATCCGCGGGAGCAGCTGCCGTTGATAAACGGGTATCAGATGGCGGCCGGCGGCTTGGGAGCTCTGGCCGCGACGGCCCCGGTCGAAGCGGCTCTGGCCATCACGGACTGGCGCGGGGTGTTTATGGCCCTGGCGGTATTGACCTTGGTGATTGCGGCCCTCGTTTTCTTCATGGTACCCGAGCGGGCCGTTGCCGGTCGGGAACTGAGTTTCGGAGAGCAGGTTCGGGGGATCAAGAGCGTGTTTTCAAGCCTGGTCTTCTGGCGGATCGCACCCTGGACGACTCTTTCGCAGGCCAGCTTTTTATCGATCCAGGGCCTGTGGGCCGGACCCTGGTTGCGGGATGTGGCCGGCTTCGACCGCGATCAGGTGGCCGGCACCCTGTCGCTGGTGGCCGTCGCCATGGTGTCCGGCTTCATTTTACTGGGAAC
>JARFQH010000052.1 GCA_029287875.1 Desulfobacteraceae bacterium
GAGACAGATCTTGTCCAAAGCAAAGTCGCATTTGAAACATGTCCCCGAACATGAACGCGAAAATATTGCGCATTATTTATACTCCGCCGTCATACAGCAGCTGGAAAAAAAATGGGAGATTGTTGCTCAACCGGGGAAAGAGACCCTGCGCAGTCGCCTAGCATTGACCGAGGCCGTGGGAGCCAACAGTGAAATGAATAACATTACCACCTACCTGCCACCGGCGCGTCTGATCAGTGAAGGTGCCAGTCTCAGTACAGGATCTCACATTTTCGTGGGAGAGGCGACCGCAGAGATGGAAATTATTGACTCCACGACCGGCAAGCGATTAGGGGCGTTTGTAGATAAGCGTACTGGCGGAAAACATTTTGAAGGTGCAACGGATACCTGGTCCGATGTTAAGAAGGCTTGCGATTGGTGGGCGGAAACTATAAGTACTCAGCTATCCGAGAGACGTGCCAAATAGAGTCAGCGAAAAGCTAATTTACACGCTGATACCGAATCCTCGATTTCAGAATCTCAGGCGGGAAGACGCTTTCCTAATCTTGGCATAGGCTTTTAATTGTCATAACTGTGCTCATGTGTGAAGCACTTTGTGCACGAATGTCCCCTTCGCTCCTCACCGACATCAAAGGCTTCGTTCCAGGTTAATGGTTTTGGAGGGGCTGAATTGGTTCGCGCTAAAGAATTGTATCAGTTTGGAATCATTCCAGTCGACCAAGGTGTTTACTTTTTGAACGCCGATTTGTTTCAAATGATCCATAAATTCATTAATCAACTGCTCCCCGATACCCATATGCTGGTAATGGGGATCAACGCCGATGGTATCCAGTCTTGCTTCTTCCTGGAAAATGCCATATTCTCCCATATAGAGCTCCCCCATTACAAATCCCACCACCGCTCCATCTTCTTCCTCTGCCACAAGCGAGGTGGGCAAATAGTCTTTGGTATTAAAAAGTTTTTCAAACTTCAGTTTATAATACTCCGGTCGGGAAGCCTTGAGGACTTTCTCGTCAATCTCAACCACGGCGTCAAAGTCTTCAGCCTTCATGAGTCTGATTCTAATGGTACTCTCGTTCATGGGGCTTCCTTTCACATTGGGGTCACCCATTTTGAGATCCAACAAGGAATATTGGAAAGTTAATTACTGTTTAATGTCAGACCGTTTAACACGAAAATAGAATGTATTACGTAAAAAAGGTGGGCACCTCCACCCGGATGAGCGGTTTCGAAAGACGGCTGAAACTCGCCGCCAACGGGCTGAGCCCGGACCAGTCCCGTTTTCAAATAATGAGTTCGGATGCTGATAGAAGGTCTTGCCTTCCAAGCGGCATCTGCATAGGGTCCGGTCTAAGACCCCGTAAGCGACTCAGCCAGTCAGCCGCTATTCGCAACCGCTCATCCGGGCTCCGGCGCTTCATTTTCATGCACTGTGGCGGCCCGCAGGGCCTTGACCGTTTAACATGAAAAACAATTTAATCAGTTAAACCAGAATCAAAATATCCTGAATCGTTGAAATATGCAAACAAGAATCGATCATCTGGTTATAGGGGCGGCTGACCTCACACAGGGCATTGACTATGCCAACGAGTGCTTAGGGGTCGATATGCCCTATGGCGGTGTGCATGAAAAAATGGGGACCCATAATCATCTGCTGAAATCTGTTTTGGAAGCTATCGGTGCAGCGGGTCTTGTAAAAATACATCCATTGCCGAAAAACAGGCCACCTTACCTGGTGGCACATATCCATACATCTAAAGGAACAAAGGTACTGCGGAGTGATGTGGGTATGTTGAGCGAGGTATTGCAGCGGACAAGCCGTTGAATGCGTCGGTACTTATTGCCTATCTGCAATTTATCGGTTTTAAAAATAAATAGCTTGCTTTCGTTATAAAAAGTGTTAAAGTGGGCTCAATCAACATGGCTCCGCCTACAATGGGCGGAGCGGTTTTTTTCTGAAGGAACACAACATTTCTTAATGTCACATCCTCCAGTCTAAAATTTTGAGCATTTTAGAGTGATTTCCGGGGAAGACGACCGCACATCCACTCTCGCCTTTTGTACTCCGCTTCGGACACCTCGCTCTTTACCTGGTTCCTATACTGCGTGTGAACCACAATCTACCCTTTGATGATGGGTACTGCTTGTTTTTTCAACGAAAAACAAGCAAAACGATACAGGGCGAAAGGTATTTCTCATCGCAGAAGGGATTATTGAAACAGAAACAATTCTAATTGTATAAGGAGCCTCATCACTTGAACTTTGAAGCATTTTTATTTCACCCCAAGATTGCGACGGGTATTGCAGCCGCTGGATATTCCACCCCGACCCCTATTCAAACCCGGGCCATTCCCAAAGTTATGCAAGGCTGCGATTTAATGGGATTGGCCCAGACCGGCACCGGAAAAACGGCCGTCTTTGTGTTACCGATACTACATCGACTGTTGCGCGGGAAACGCAGACGTGTTCGCGCCCTGATCATTGCCCCCACTCGTGAATTGGCGGAACAAATTCATCAGGACATTGAAATCCTGGGGTCTAAAACAGGCCTGCGAAGCGTTACGGTTTATGGCGGCGTTGGGATTCAGCCGCAGGTGCAGTTGCTGAAAAGCGCTGATATTGTTGTCGCATGCCCGGGGCGGCTGCTCGACCATATCAGGCGGCGGACTGTGGATCTTTCTCAAGTGGAAGTGCTTGTGCTCGACGAAGCCGACCAGATGTTCGACATGGGTTTTTTGCCGGATATTCGCCGGATTTTATCTCACCTGCCGCAATCGGATCGCCAGACCTTGTTGTTTTCGGCCACCATGCCCAGTCAAATACGGCGTCTGGCTGATGACATCCTAAAGAACCGGGTCAGGGTACAGGTAGGACATGAAGCGCCGGCAGACACGGTCAGCCATGCTTTTTATCCTGTCGCCCGGCATTTGAAGGCGGCGTTTTTGCTCAAGTTGCTTGGCCATACGAGCACCGATTCTGTTTTGGTTTTCACGCGCACCAAACATCGCGCCAAGCAGTTGGGAGAAAAACTGGCCAAAGCCGGTTATCGTTCTACTTCACTGCAGGGGAACCTGTCTCAGGCGCGGCGTCGGGACGCCATGAACGGCTTCAAGTCGGGCAAATATCAGGTGCTGGTGGCGACCGACATCGCCGCCCGCGGCATTGACGTCTCCAATGTATCCCATGTCATCAACTACGATATGCCCTCTACGCCCGAAGCTTACATTCACCGCATCGGGAGGACCGGCAGGGCCGAGCGCAGCGGCGAAGCTTTTAGCCTGATAACCGATGAAGACAAACAAATGGTAAAAGCCATCCATCGGGCCATTGGAATGCCTGTGGAGCAACGCACCATGGCGGATTTCAATTATCATGCCCCTATGGCAACCACTACCAACCAGCGCGAACGCCGCAGCGCGCAGCAACTGCCAAGGGGCAGTAACGGCCGCAAACAAAATCGTCGGGCTGTTAAAGGGGCCTTTGATTGGCTTTCGCCCCAAAAGGTAAGGAAGGCCGGTGGGCGATAGGTTATCCGTCTAAAAGCTTCGATTCGCAAATACGGTGAAGAAGTATTTGGTTACTTCCGCAAAAGTTTTTTCAGCATCGAGTCGACATCCGTGGTCGAATCCTGACACGATCCGCCCTTGCAAATATAAGCGGTGGCTTTTCCGTCGATAACGTCCAGCCCGTCTGTGAATCCGGCAACACCGGCCAGCTGTTGTGCGTTCTGATCCGATTTGACCAGCGTTATTCCATGCGGACTGAAATTGACGTTGAGTGCCGAAAGCATTTTCAGGGTGTCAGATGCTCCCGGTTCGCCTGCGATTACCACATCTTCACCCGGATGCAGTGCAAAGTCGAGCCCGACCAGAAAAAAGGTGAAGGCAGAGGGCTGAACGTGCACCGAACCTGAAAACGAACGCGCCAACGCCTGCGCCCGTTCTTCCCATTTCGCGTCACCGGTCAACCGCGAGAGGCAGAGAAAGTTGTACAGAGCCATGGAATTGGCCGACGGTATCGCCCCGTCATAGAGATCTTTGGGCCGTACCGGAAGGTCACGGTTTGACTTCGATGTCGAATAAAAGCCACCGTTTTTGTCATCCCAGAAGTCATCCACCATTTGCTTCTGGAGGTCGAGAGATTCTTTGAGGAAGAGTGGATCAAAAGTGGCCTGATAGAGTTCCAGCAGTCCAAAGATAAAAAATGCGTAGTCTTCGGCATGGCCGTCGATGGCGACGTCTCCCTCGCGGTAGCGGTGAAAGAGACGACCGTCGGCGCCTCTCATTCTTTCGAGAATAAATCGAGCGGCTCGCACGGCGGCGTCCTTGTACCTCGGTTGATCGAGAATGCGTGCACCGCGTGACAGGGCGGCGATCATCATTCCATTCCAGTCGGTGAGGATCTTGTCATCCTTCAACGGGTGGACCCGTTTTTCCCGATACTGAAACAGTTTTTGCCGAACCGTTTCCCAGTTTTTCAGAAGGTCATCTTTATCGGCACCGATTTCCTTTGCAACGTGCGCCGGTATGCTTTTAAGGTGGAGAATGTTGGTGCCGGTCTTGCTGCGGGACGACTCGTCGATAAAGTTGCCGTCTTTAATTAGATTGAATACCCGCGACCATACGGCGGCGTCTTCTTTGCCCAGCACGCTGCTGAATTCTTCGTCGGTCCAGACATAGAATTTTCCTTCTTCACCCTCACTGTCGGCGTCTTCGGCCGAGTAGAATCCCCCCTCGTGCGAATGCATGTCACGCAGAACATAAGCAAATATTTCCTCGACAGTCCTGGCGTAAAAAGGATTGCGGGTGATTTGATAGGTTTCCAGGTAAGGCAGCGTCACCATAGCCTGGTCGTAGAGCATTTTTTCAAAATGCGGCAAGAGCCATTGGGTGTCGGTGGAATAGCGGTGGAATCCAAAACCGACGTGATCCCATACACCCCCTAAACGCATGGACGTCAGCGTTTTTTCCACCATTTCCAGGGCCGTTGGGTCCTCCTGGCGAAGATGGCACCTCAAGAGGAACAAGAGTCGATGGGGAGTGGGAAATTTCGGGGCCGGCTCGAAGCCGCCGTAGCGGTTGTCGTAGCTTTTTTTGATTTGGGCGTAGGCGCGGTCTATCAGGGAGGCATCCGGTTCACCGGCCGGTTGGAAATCGAACGCCTTTTCCAGATGCCCTGCGATCTGGTTTGCCGATGTCAACACTTTTTCCGTTTCTGTTTGCCACATCGACTTGACCTGCTGGCACAGTTCGATCACACCGGCCCTGCCGAAGCGGGTACGAACCGGCAAGTAGGTTGCTGCGAAAAACGGCTTTTTATCGGGCGTCATGAAAATGGTCAGCGGCCACCCGCCGCTGCCGGTGATCATCTGGCAGGCCGCCATGTACACCGCATCGATATCGGGACGCTCTTCGCGATCAACCTTGATGCAGACGAAGGTGTCGTTGAGAAAGCGCGCGGCTTCATCGTTCTCGAAGGTTTCCTTTTCCATGACATGACACCAGTGGCAGGTGGCGTAACCGATCGAGAGAAAAATCGGTTTGTTTTCATCGCGGGCCCGCTCAAACGTCTCATCCGCCCAAGGATACCACTCGACAGGATTATGGGCATGCTGCAGCAGGTAGGGACTTTTTTCATTGATCAAGCGGTTTGTGGACATTATTATCTCCTGTTTATGCATTACTTAGAATCTAAATACTGATCATGGGCCTGAGAACATGTGGCAATCCACCTCTACAATAGGTATGGGTCCAGGACTTGGCAACTGCAGCCGGGAACGTTCCGCCGTTGCCAAGGAGAAACAAAGTTAGCGATTGAATTCACGATGGATTACGTGTAGCTCCTGCGCCCAAAAAAGGCTTTCTAAGGCCAGAGTAAAAAATCAAAAAGGAGGGTTGTTGCAGTGAATCTCAGAAAAATCGTTTCCCTGACGGCGCTGTTGTCTTCTCTACTGCTTCTGGTTACCAGCATCGTGCTTTATATCGTGCCGCAGGGTCGGGTGGCCTACTGGGCGGACTGGCGTTTGCTGGGGCTGACCAAGACCGAATGGACCAACATCCACGTCAACTTTGGGTTGTTGTTCTTTGTGTCGGCTCTTTTGCATGTCTACTACAACTGGAAACCGATCGTTTCTTACCTGAAGAACAGGGTCAGACAGCTCAGAGTGTTTACGCCGGAGTTCACCACCGCCTTTGGCGTGACGCTCGCGTTTTTATTCGGGACGTATTTTCTTTTACCGCCCTTTAGTTGGGTGCCCGGATTCAGCGATTCTCTCAAGGAGGCTGCTGCACAGAGATACGGCGAGCCGCCGTACGGTCATGCAGAGTTGTCGACACTGAAAAACTTTGCGTCAAAGTTAAACATCGATCTCGACCAGGGCCTGAACCGGTTGAAGGTTGCCGGCATCCGCTTCAAGGACGAAAACCAGACGCTGCGAGACATCGCTGCCGACAATCGGCTTTCCCCTCAGCAGGTGTATCTGGCCATGCAAAATACCGCCGATACCGCTCAGAAAGATGGCCTCCTTCCGGAACAATCGCCACCGGGAACTGGCCGGTTGACACTGACGGACATCTGCAACCAATACAATCTGAACGTGACGGCGATCTTGCAAGCGTTGGCGTCCGCCAACGTCATCGCATCGCCCGACACGACCCTGCGGCAGATCGCCCAAGAAAAC
Organism: Desulfobacteraceae bacterium; assembly: GCA_029287875.1. Taxonomy (GTDB): domain Bacteria; phylum Desulfobacterota; class Desulfobacteria; order Desulfobacterales; family SG8-13; genus JARFQH01. The sequence continues at coordinate 6,680 of JARFQH010000052.1, forward strand.
GGTGCCAGTCCGGTTGACGTGTACATGCTGATCCGGCAGGCAGCCGTCAAGATGCAGGGGAATAACTGATGCTAAATTGGATGTTTCAAACCTTGAATCATCTCTAGAAAAGTTGATGATTCCATTCTTCAATGGTTTTCGAAAGGCCGCAAACCAAAGGAGTCTCTGACGGCAGCCGCTTGCTCAGGGAACCGTTCTTTCACCGACTTACGAAGCTGCCGGCGCAGCGCTTTTTCCTCTTCCCCGAAACGATTCGGTATCAGCTGACCGAGACCGACGAGAATCCCGATTGCCGCAACAACGATCAGCCAACGCCGACGCTTGTGTTTCGGAGGGGGTTGGTTATCCATACCACCTCGTTTTATCGGACCGGGAGTGATTTAAGCGTCGAATGTTGACCACCTCTTCTTTTGAGTTCGAAGAAACAGCTCTTTCTTCAGAAAGAGTCTGATTGGGGTCATTTGGGGCTTGACATTCTGTTTTTTTCATGTGTACGTACAAACATTATGGCAGATCACGAACAACATCGATTGAAGGGCATCTGCCGCAAGGTCGCCGATACCTGCATGGGTATACGGGTTCGCCGGGTGTCGCGTGTGGTCGGTAACCACTACGACGAGCATCTGAAGCCGGTTGGGTTGAAAGGAACACAGTTCACTCTCTTGAACGCCATTAATTTGTATCCTTCTTCAACCATCAGCAGGCTCGCCGATCTGATGCTGCTGGACCGAACGACCCTCAACCGGAATCTCAAGCCTTTGGAGCGCGAAGGCCTGATCCGATCGGGTCACGGTAAGGACCTGCGTACGCGGACCTTGGATCTGACCCCGCAAGGTGTCGAGGTATTGCAGCGGGCGCTGCCGATGTGGCTCGAGGCACAGTCTGCGATCGTCGACATCATGGGTGGGCGGATCCAGCGGCTGGGTGACGACCTGACGGCACTCGAAAAGCTGAGCAGCTAAACCATTCCGTCGAATCGGCGTATACACTCAACTGCTGCTTCAGCCGGTCTTTGGCGGGCCAGAACACCAAGCATCTGGTCTGACGATACCTTTGCGCCGGCGGCGGGAGAAAGGTGATGAGTTAGTTCTGCTCCTCATCGGCTGTTAAGGGCCCCAGAAAAAAATAATTCCACATCTTGCTTGTCTTTTAGCCCGTCTACTGCGTTACATCCAACGACACGTATCTCGATATGCGCCGCTGGATGTGCCTCGTAGACGAACCCAAATCCGGCGCAATCTTGTGGAATTATTTCTTACCGTGACCCTAAGTGGTGACGCATCGTCTTGCGACGGTGTTTTTCATTTTTGCCGCCCCGAAACCTTCCGATGAATACCCCCGGAACCCTATTTAGCGGCCAGCCAACGCTTCGACAAGTGATTGCAGACGTCGAAAAAGTCTTCCCAGCGAATGAATGGTTTACCCTTTTCCGTCAGATACCCGCAAAGCCGGTCGCGGGCGAAGACAAGATCGGCCGTCATGGCGATGTTCAGATCGGTGATGCCGTCGCCGATGACAATCGACTGTTCGCATCGGTAAAGCCCCATGACCCGGGTTTTGGCCACCAGTTCAGTGGCGCTTTCAAAATCCGAATGAACTCTGAGAAAATCTCCCTCTGCATCGACTTCGGCGGCGTACATGGCGAGGATGCGATTTTGAAAAGGAGCCAGCTTCGCAGACACCGACCCCATGAGTCCACCGGAAACCACCATCAAGGGAACGCCGTGAAAATAGAGAAAGTCGAGCAGTTCCGAAAACCCCTGGCGGATCGGCTTGTCCTTTACGTAATCCAAGACCTGCGGATAGCGTTTTGACGGTATCGATTCGACCAGACGACGCACGGCCTCTCCGAGGGTGATCTTCCCTTCGATCAGCAGGTCCTCCGTCGCATCATACGACTCCGCTGCAAAGCGTTTGAGCATCCCCACGAAAGTTTCTTCAGCCGTGATGGTCCCGTCGAAATCGCAGAACACGATGCGCTTGTATGTTTTCAATGGCGTCATACTAATAAAATTTAACCCGCTAGCGCCCGGTCGATATCGCTGATCAGGTCGTCCACATCTTCGATGCCCACCGAGAGCCGGAAAAGCCCGTCGGTAATTCCCAGCTCCGCCCGTTCGGCGGACGACAGTTTGACGTGGGATGTCACGGCCGGTGCACAGATGATGGTTTCCAACCCGCCGAGACTCAGGGCCGGGCGGATCAACTCGAGGCCGCGAACGAAGCGCTGCGGGTCGATCCGGTTCTCGTCCAGTTCAAACGAGAGCATGCCGCCGAAACCGCTCATTTGCCTGCGGGCGATGTCAAAACCCGGGTGGGTTTCGAGGCCCGGATAGTTGACACGCCGGATGCCGGGATGACTGCTCAGGTGCCGGGCGATGGTCAGGGCGTTCTTGTTCTGCTTATCAACCCGGATGCCCATTGTCTTGAGACTTCGTTCGAGCAGGTGACAGGTGCTGGCGTTAAGGCTGCCGCCGAAGTTGACGGCCGATGATTTTATCCGTTCAATGAGTTCCCGGGAGCTCAGAACGGCCCCACAGCAAATGTCGCTGTGGCCGCCGAGGTACTTGGTGCCGCTGTGAATCACGATGTCGATCCCCAACTCGTGCGGGTTTTGGTTGATGGGTGAGGCAAAGGTGTTGTCGATCGCGCTGGGAATTCGGTATGATCGGGCGACCTCCGCCACGGCGGCGATGTCGGCAACCAGCAGCAGGGGGTTGGACGGCGTTTCGATATAAATCAACCGCGTGTTGTCCCGTATGGCCGCTTTGAAGTCGGCCGGTTCGTTCGACACAAGCGTGTAGTCGATGCCGAATCGGTTGAATTCCGCACCGGCGAAGTGATGGGTACCGCCATAAATGTCGCGCTGCATCACCACGTGATCCCCCTTGCCGACCAAAGCGACCACCACGGTGCTGATGGCCGCCATACCGGAACTGAACAGAAGCCCGCTCTCGGTGTTTTCGAGTGTGCAGAGTTTGTCGATGACGGCCTTCTGGTTGGGGGTGTTGAAATAGCGCGGATAGACGTTCTCATCCGCATCGAGGTAAACGAAAGAGGAAGAGGTGAAGATCGGCGAGTTCAGACCTCCGCTCATCCGATCCGGTATCGATCCACTGTGAACGCACTGCGTATCTTTGCCCATGCCGGCTTCTCCTTATGTGACGGCTTTGCGAGGAGTCCAATATCACCGTTGCGTTTCGTTTTGCCTTCACATAACAAATTCGGAACAAATTGCAATGAGCAATTCAGAAATCCCGCCAAGCCGTCGGTAAGGGGCTCGAGTTCTCAACGGGGTTTCAACTCGAGCGTTGCCTCGGCATGATGTTCGATATCGGGGCGGGTCAACCAACTCGGATGATAGCGTCCCTTGAGATAGAGATCTATCTGATCGCTGTTATGGGCGTTGCCGAGGAGCCCGGATTCACCGGTCGGCAGCACGTGCTGGGCAACCGCCGGATTGGCGAGATCGACGATCATGCGCTGCGAAACCCCTTCTCTGACTGTAAAAGGGCGATTGTAGTCGTACTGCTTTTTATCTACCGTCAGGTGGCTGCCCGAGGTCGGGTGGGGCCCCAGGTCGAACAACCGGTCCAGCGGTTTACGTTCGCCGAGAGGGTGGCGAAAGGTGAGCGTGTGCAACCGGCCCCAGTCCCAGCGCTTGACATCCGCGCCGAAGCGGCTCCGCAGGTCCGTCAGAGCCTGCCGCAGGCTTTTTTCGACAACATCGGTCAGCGTTTCCGTTTGCGGGGTGCCGACATCGTCCAGCCAGCCGGAGCGGCCGGTTCGCAAAATATGACGCAGCGCGCGCGGGGCGAAAACGGTCAGGCCGATATAGCGGTGATAAAGTGCGGGACCGAGTTCGTCTTTGAAAATGTTTTCGAGCAGATTGAGATAAGTGGTTTCGTATATCGTGGCGGCGGCACTTTGCTCGGACATGCGATAGTCCCATTGTGCCAGAATGTCTCTGATGGGCACCCCCGGCGTGGCGGAAAATCGTTGGTCCATCACACGGAGCATGAGCGGCATCAATTCCGCTGCCAGGGGGCAGACGACGTCGCTCTGCATGGCGGCCATGTCATCGACCGACAACTGCGGTTTGGCGGCAATCCAATCCCGGATACGGCTGATGCGGTCGATCGGCTCCCAGTAGGTCCCGATCACGTGCGGGAAGGTGATGTCGGTTAACGCGTTGTTGGCGCTGGCGACATATCCATCGGGCGGGTCGATGACATGCGGTCGTTTCGTAAAGGGGAGGTAACCGGCCCATTCGTCTGCGCCCGTCCAGCCGGGGACCGGCAGCAGGCCGTTTCCCCGTGGTCGGATCGGGATGGCGGCACAGCACCAGTAGCCAATCGCGCCGTCGGTGTCGGCAAATACAAAGTTCTGCCCGGGTGCTTCCCAGTCTTTTAAGGCATCGACTACTTCCGCGACTGTCGCGGCTTTCAGAAGGCGGAAGGCGGCCCGGGCCGGCAGGTCGAGATCGTTAACAGCCCAGCGGGCGGATACAACCTGGTTCGAGTCGCCGGGTTGGCCGTGTTCGACGACAGGCCCGTGCCGGGTCAGCCGAATGTCGATGTCGACCGGGGCCGCCCCCTTGACACGGATCGTCTGACGCACCGACTGCATGTCTTCCCAGTGGTCTTCGTAGCGATACTGCAACGGGTTTTGCGGGTTGAGCCGTTCGATGTAAAAATCGACATCGTCCACCATCACATTGGTAACCCCCCAGGCCACGTGCCGATTGCGTCCGAGGGGCAGGCCGGGCAGTCCCGGAATGGCAAATCCGGCGGCCTCGATGGTCGGACAGACGAGGTGCACTTCCCACCAGAGGGAGGGGTTCGTGAGGGGCATGTGGGTGTCGTTGGCCAACAGTGGCTTGCCGGTCGCGCTGCGGGCTCCGGATATGACCCAGTTGTTGCTGGCCGGTGCCGGGGCAAAGCCGGTCATGCGGCTCACTTTTAAAAAAGTGGCGATGACTTTCGAATAATCGAGCGTCGGGATCGGGACGGTTTCCAGGGCTATCGGCCGGCCGGTTTCGGCCGGTGGTGCGAAGGCCTCACGAAAGCGGTCCTCGCCGACCTTTTTCAAAATATCGGCGGCGGTGAGGTCCACTTTCCAGCCCAGACTCAAGCCCCAGTTGATCAGGGTGTAGATAGAGCTGGCATCGTCGGCCTGCCAGGGTTCGGGTTGATACCCGAGCAGCTTGAATTCGAGCGGCAGGCGATCGCGGTGTCGCTCAAGATAGGCATTGATACCGGCGGTAAAGGCGTCGGTCAGGAAGCCTGCCTCATCCGGGAGGCGTCTGCGTTTGCCGGCCGCGGCGAGGGTTCTAAAGTGGCGATCGGCTTCCAGGGCCTCTTTTCCCAGGATTTCCGCCAGGCGGCCGGTGCCGACCCGGCGGTAGAATTCCATCTGCCACAGGCGGTCCTGGGCCATAGCATAGCCCATGGCGAAAAAAAGATCCGGTTCGCTCTGAGCGTAAATATGCGGTATGCCGTGGACGTCGCGAACGATTTCCACCGGGTCCCGGATGCCCGTCACCGTGATGGCACCGGATACTTGCGGCTGGCTCACCGAAACGGTGCGCTGGAACCAGAAGAGGGTTACAGCAGCCGCCAGAACGGCGAATCCGATCAGACCCAGCAGGCCGATCCCAAACCATTTGACCCATCGGTTTAGCATGAAACCTCTTGTATGATTAAGCAATCAAATAATTGGCCGCCGGGCGGCGGAACGCGCTTTCCGGCGACCGAAGAACACCAGAAAAACCGGACCAAGGGCACAGCCGGCGGCCATTGTGAGATATCCCATGCCCCAGGCGACCTTCATCTGCGAACTGAATAGATCAAGTACCATGCCGACAGCCAGTGGGCCGAGGAATGCCGCGCCGAAGCCGAGGGTGGAATGCAGCGCCAGTGTGGCCCCGCGATAACCCGACGGTGCGGCGGCAACCGCACCGGCGGTCAAGGCCGCCGAATCCCCCACGACCGTGACCGCGTGCAGAAGGCACAGACCGATCACTACCGCATAGGGCAGGGATGCGCTGAAACCGATCACGCTGCACAGGAGTGCCGAAACCGACATGATCAGTATGATGATTTTTTTACGGCCGAACATGCGGGCCATTTCGTTGCCGGCGATGCTGGCGGGAAGCCCGATCAAACCGATAAGGAAGGCGATCCGGGTGGCCGAAAAGCTGAACGACGATGCGGGCTGAAGCCCCTGGCTGAAGGTGAGGAAGGCCACGATCCAGGAACGCAAACTGAAGAGCTCCCACATATGGGCCGCATACCCGAAAATGTAGGCCAGCGCACTGCCGGTGGCCAACACCGGTTTGAAATCGAACCACCTTCCTGCCGTCGCAGGGGCCGCGCGCGTGGCGCCCGTTGGCAGGAAGCGCACCGCCGTCAGCAGGGCGAACAGAGCGCAGAGTGCCGCAAGGGCAAAGGCCCATCGCCAGCCGAAGCGCGCATTGACCTCTCCGGCCAGCAAGTAGGACAGGCTGAGCCCTATCGAAAATGAAGCCGTGTAGAAGGAGACATACCGGCTTTGCAGTGCGCCTTCGGTGTGATCGCCGAGCAGTTTGAGACCGGGCATGTAGATGCCCGCCAGACTGATTCCGGAGAGAAGGCGGAAAAGAACGGCGGTCCAGAATCCCGTGGCGAAAAGCGCAAACCCCAAGGCGGAAATCGCGCCGCCCAATGCGCCGAGCAGGACCACGCGCCGCGCGTCGAGTCGGTCGGTAACGCTTACGAAAACCGGGACGCTGATCATGTAGCCCGCATAGTAGACGGCGGTGATCCAGCCGGCTTCGGTGTTGCTCAACCGCCACGCGCCGATAAAGGTCGGCAGCAGGGCCGGAAAGGTGGCGATGCCGATCAGGGCCAGAACTTCTACCAGGCAGAGGGTGAAGGTGATGCGCCGGTGATTCATTTTATCATCCGTGTCCGGTTGTCAGGCCCTGTACCGCTCCGCGCGGATGTCATAGCGGCGCATGATCTGTTGCAGGGCCTGACGCTCGAGACCGCACTGACGGGCCGTACGGGAGACGTTGCCCCGATTTTCCGAGAGCAGGCGCGACAGGTATTCCTGGTTGAAACGGACAAGGGTTTTTTCCTTGGCCTCTTTGTACGGCAGGTTTGTCGGCGCCGTCTCATCGGGATACGCGGTTGTGTTCCTTTTGACCAGATCGATATTTTGCGGCCGGATCTCATCGGTGGTGGAGAAGAGGATTCCCTGCATGATGACGTTCTCGAGTTCTCTGACGTTTCCTTCCCAGGTGCGCTTGACGAAAACCTCCATCAAGTCGGGGGAAATTTTCTTCAGCGGCTTTTTCAGCTTGGCACAGTGCTTTTCGAGCAGGTGATTGGCGATGATTGGAATGTCCTCCGGATGCTCTCTGAGCGGCGGGAGCTTGATGGGCAGCACGTTCAGGCGGTAGAAAAAGTCCTCCCGGTATTCGCCGCTTTTGATTTTCTCTTCCAGATTCTGGTTGGTCGAGGCGATGATGCGCACGTCGACGGAAATCGATTTGGTGTCGCCCAGGGGCTTGATCTCTTTTTCCTGCAGCACCCGCAACAGCTTGGTCTGGATCGTCGGGCTGATGTCCCCGATTTCATCCAGAAATAGGGTCCCGAGATGGGCCTCCTGGAAAAGGCCGATCTTGTTCTGCGCGGCATGAGTGAAGGCGCCTTTTTTGTATCCGAAGAGCTCGCTTTCCAGGATGGTTTCCGGAACGGTGGGGCAGTTGACGGCTACAAAAGGCCTGCGGCTGCGGTTGCTCAGGTTGTGGACCGCCCGTGCGACCAACTCCTTGCCGGTTCCCGACTCACCGGTAATAAGGACTGTCAGGTTGGTTTTGGCGACCATCTGAATGGTTTCATACACCCGGTTCATGGCACCGCTTTTCCCGACGATATTCTGAAAGGCCGTGTTGTCTCTGCATTCCATTTGCAGCCGGAAGTTTTCCCGCAGCAAGCGGCTGCGTTCCAGCGCCTTTTCGAGCCGCACGATGAGGGCTTCGTGATCAAACGGTTTGCTGACAAAATCGTAGGCCCCGTTGCGCATGGCTTCCACTGCCGTGTCCACCGTCCCGTAGGCGGTCATCATGACCACGGTCAGCTCAGGCTGCTCGCGCTTGATGAACTCCAGGAGCGCCAGCCCGTCCATCTCCGGCATTTTGATGTCCGCCAGAACGAGATCGAACGGGTCTCGCGAAATGGCCTGCAATGCCTCCTTGCCTGATGATGCCGTTTCGATACGGCAGTTCAGATCGGGCGCCAGGCTGCGCTTGAGCAGTTGAAGCATGTCCTGCTCATCATCGACGATCAGTATGTTTCTCTGCATGATGACGACCTTTTTCCGGTGATACCACCGGAAGTATGATGGTGAAGGTAGCCCCCCGGCCAACCTCGCTGTCAACCGTGATGTCTCCGCCGTGGTTTTTGATGATGCCGTAACTGACCGACAGGCCCAGGCCGGTGCCTTCACCGGTCGGCTTGGTGGTGAAGAACGGATCGAAGATGCGGCTCAGGTTCCGTTTTTCGATACCGTAACCGCTGTCGGCGATCTTGATGATGACCTGGCGGCCTTCGGGGTTGTATTCGGTGCAAAGCGACAAGCGGCCTTCGTTGCCCATGGCGTGCCGGGCATTCAGGAGCAGGTTCATGAACACCTGTTTGATTTTCTTTTCATCCAGAAACATTTGGGGCACCTCAGGGTCATAATTCTTCACGACCTCGATCCGGTCATGATCGCCGTGCTGATGGATGAATTTCAGGACGTCATCAAGAGCCGTGTCGATCCGGATCAGGTTTTCATCGGGGGATGAGGTGCGGGCGAAGTTCAACAGGTCTTCCACAATCGTCTTGCAGTTGCGCACGTGCTTCTCGATGGTCTTCAAGTCTTGATATTTTTCCGACTGCGGGTCCTCGTGCCGGATCAGCAGCTGGGTGAAGCCGAGGATGATGCCGAGGGGATTGTTGATTTCGTGGGCGATACCGGCCGACAGCTGACCGATGGAGGCCAGTTTGTCGGCCTGGGCGATCTGTTCCTCGGCCAACCGGCGCTGCTCGATGTCTTTGATCAGGAAGTGGATGGTGTCTTCCTTGTCCGGAAAACCCCGGTCCAGGCTGCCGCTCAGGAGTGTTCGGATGCGGCGGCCGTCGCTGCGCTTGAGGTCGATTTCGGCGTTGGCGACAAAGCCTTTCGATTCGATTGCGTCGGCAATTGACTGCCATTCAGATTGTTCCAGAAAAAAGCTCTGCAGGTACCGGCTTTGGACTTCAGTATCCTCGACCCGGAGCATTTCGCTGCCGGAGGGGTTGATGTCGACGATGCGGCCGTCTTTTCCGGCCACCAGGATCAAATCGCGTGAGACCTCAAATATGCGTCGGTACTTGTGCTCGGAGAGGGCCAATTCGGCCGTGCGCTCGCTGACGAGGTTTTCGAGATTTTGATTCAAGTAGAGCAGTTTGTCCTTGGCGGTCTGCAGATCCTGTTTGTCATTGGTAATCTGCTGATAGATGTTCCAGGTGCGTTCGAAAAAAAGAGTGAAAGAAGCGACAACCACAAAGGTAAAGGTGTTTACGGCACCGCTGTATGGTCGAACCCGGTTCCAGGTGGCGGCGTCACCGGTAATGATCAGCAACTGTTTGAGGATGTGACCGGCCGAGCGGGATACGGCAAACACCGCGAGTGCCGTACAGACCCAGAACAAATAAGTCCATACAATGTTATTACGGTCCCTGCGGCGTAGCAGGTTGGCCAGGCGCATGCACATGAACGCCAGAACGATCATGCAAATAGAACCGAGCACATCCACGACCCAGATCGGCAAGGATGAGGCGATCATGGGTGAACCTTCCCGGCTGCGGTGCTGTCTTCATGCAGGAGGCGTTTCAATCCCAGGTACATAAAGACCAGGGCCGGCACGCTTAAGAGGTGATCAAGCTTGGCCACATAATAGAGTCGGCTGAGCCATCCGAAACCTTCCGGCGCTCGAACTTCGAGCAACCATGGCCCCTGGCGGGCAATCTTAAGCAGATCGAGCTGTTCCTCGATGTAATGAACCGTATAGGCATCCACATTCCATAAGATAAAAAACAGGCCCGAATACTGGATGAAACGCCAACCGGAGATGGCGACCAGTTTGCGGTCCCGCAGCCAGTAGATCAGGACACCCATGGAAATAATAAAAAACAGGTGGGCCATTTGGTGAGCATATACCCCTTCGATGCCCCCGTGACCCTGCGTGGCCAGCACTGGCAGCGGCATGGTAAACTGCAAAAAAAAGATGGCACCAACAGGCGGCATGCGGCCGATAACGTATTTCATCAATACACTTCCTTTATGGGGATTGTCCCTCCCTTGAAAATATCGTCGAGGCGCCTCTGAGCGGTTGCGAAATTTATAATGAGCCCCAATTCAGGGGCAATTGTCCGCTCATACGCTCTACATGTATGCTGCTGATATTCAGGAATAATTAAAAACTGTCAAGTCTAAACCTGTAAGCCTGTAAGGAAGAGAGAGGCAAGCGAATTATTGGAGAGAAGCACTAAGTAAGCCCGGTGGTAAGGGTCCCGGCAAAAAATAATTCCACCTCTTGCTTGACTTATGGCCCGTCTACTGCGTTACATCCACCAACACGTATCTCGATATGCGCTGGTGGATGTGCCTTGTAGACAAACCATAATCCGGCGCAATCGTGTGGAATTATTTCTTACCGTGACCCTAAAGGGAGGGATTTGATTTATGGATGGGGCCCGACTGGAGCCTGGGGGTTTAGAAAGGGAATGAAGCGTTTGATCTTGGAAAAAACCACCCGGACGAGGATATAAAGAATGATAAAGGGTGCGATAAAATTCAATTCAAAAGCACCGGCCCATTTCGGCAAAAGGAAAACAATGTCGCCAAAACGCATGTTGAGCCAAGCGGCGGCGAAAAAAGCCGGCCAAAGCGAGGCCATGCCCATGGCGATGAAGAGGAAAAAGGACTTGCCGTAGGCCTCGTTGGCCAATTTGTTGATGCCTTTGTAGGCCTCTTCGTCCCCGGCCTGTTTGGCCTTGAGAGATTGTTCGTGGTAATAGAGCGTCTGGTTGGAGTATTCGACCACCGGTGCCCGATTGATGCGATATACCACCGCTAATGTCAACTCACCCACAAGAACCGACCAGAACGCCAAGGTGAGAGTTCCCAACCACCATCCGAGCATAGGGTCTTCGAAGAGCCGATACGGCGCAATCAGAACCGGATCGATCGTTTTCAAAAACGGCGTAATTGGATCCATGACAGAGGTCTGAAAGCAATGGGCCATTTAATCGCGTGATACCGTAGATCGGTTCGAAAACGGCGCATGACAAACCGTTTTGCCGACTTGCCCAAACGTCGTGACGATTCCGATTCGTCAAATCGAGCGGCATCACTGTTTGATTATTGTGCGAATTGAGCCCGCGGTCCCGGCGCAGCAGGACCGCGGGTGATAAAATCGCACGGCGGTTTTATTTAAAACGGTGGAACAATGCTCTGACCTAAGAAGCCCTTGGTAGTGTAGCGCAGACCCACATAGAAGGCCAGAATAATAAAAATGATCTTGAGAACTTTGTCGGGGATATATTTCGAGGTCCGCGGGCCGATCATGGAACCGATGAAAATACCGACCAGTTCGGCACCGATGAGGCCCCAGGCAATCACGACGCCCTTGCCAACCATATAAGAAAAAATTGACACGACCATGCCCACCAACACGCAAAGGGCTGAGGTACCGGCTACCAGAAACATGGGCAGACCGGCAACCGATGTCAAGAACGGTACATATAGAAAACCGCCGCCGACACCCAGAAAGGAGGCAATCGCTGCGATAAAGATACCGCCCACCATCGGAATCCAGGCCTTGAATTGAAATTCCTGGCCGTAGAACGTGAAACGGATGTTGCCGATAAAAAAGGTTAGAATCCAACCGATAATGACCAAAATATACGCCACCCATCTGGCGCTGTCCATAAGATTGATCCACAGGGCCGAGGCTACCACCATGGCAACCGCAACCCACATAAAGGTGTAGGAACCCTCGATGATCTTGACACCCTGGTCGACCGTGTCGGCTTTTTCGCGAACAGCCTTTTCAAAGGCCTTGGCGGCTGCCTTGGCTTCCTTTTTGCGGGCTGCGCCTTTGGGGGTAACTTCGTAAATAAGGAACAGACCGAGGATGAAGACGATGAGACCAAAGTATCCGATGTAGGCACGGAGAGAAATTTTGCCGGCGGTTAACGTAGGCACCAGCCAGGAGCCACCGACGCCGCCGATGGCGAGGCAAATGCCCAGCGGCGCCACCAGACGTCCCATGCGGTAGTAATTGAAGGAGGAGATGACACCGCTCAACCCGACGAGCCACTGGTTGGAGACTCGGATGGAATCGGTGAGCAAGTTGTTGACCGGATTTCCCTTGCCGAATGCCTTGGCATAGTCGGCCAATCCGAAGATGGTAATATGTCCCACCCCGGCCATGATGCCGCCGAAGGCACCAACGGTGGAGAAAATCCAACCGACCCATACGGCCCAAAGCAGGCCCAGGATGAAATTTGGAGCAGGCGCACCGGGGATTCCCAGGAAGCCGGGCGGGTCACCGGGTTTGATAACCTCTTTGGTCTTGGCAGCAAATTCTTCGTTCTGGAGACTCTTTTCGATGGCCTGCTTCATTTTGCCCGACATGCCCGGCGTCGTCAGATCAGCGCCTGTCTGAGCCAACGCCACCGTAATAAACGATAAGATGATCAGGAGGCCTGTCGCAAAAAAGAACTTCTTTTTGTTCACCGCTCTATCTCCTTTCGCTGATTGTTTTCGAAGCCGCTGTGCGGATTCGCTATCGGGTTGAAAATTATGATGTTGGAACAGCTTGCCTTTTCTTTTGGCATACCTCTGTAAAAGTACAAGCAAGCGGTATGCCACCTAACACGAAGGCAGTAAGGCCGGCGTCAAATCCGATGGAGATAGTTTAGATATAAAAACATATTAAATGGTTATGAGAAATATAGGATTTATTACACTTGTAAATTGCAACGAAAATTCTGTAACCACGTGCGAGATGGGTTGCTTTAAAATGGATGGAAGCAAAGCCGTATGAAAAAAATAATAACAATTTTAGTACGATATGTAAGTGCAATAAAAATATTTCAATGCAATAAAAATCTTGCATGCCATATATGGTGATTGTTCACCTCAGGGAAATACCGCTCAGCCGAGTTCGAATCTATATAATTGTAATTATTTTTAAAATTATAAATTCTCTTTCAGAGGGCACGGGTTGTCATGACGTGATTTGGGTGGTATGGATATTGCTCCCTGTTGTGGGTGTTTCCGTTCGTCTTCGATCGGACATTGCTTGAAAACATTATTGACTGCAAACATGGCGTCATCCGTTCGAACGGATGAAAAGTAACGGATTTATATATCAATTTTGGAGGATTGTCATGGAAAATGAAATCTACAGTTTGTGTTTCATGTGCTCGGTCCGCTGCCCGATCAAGGTGCAGGTCAAGGACGGACAGGTTCGGTGGATCGAGGGCAATCCGCTTGTACCCGGGATGGAAGGCAGCCTCTGCCCCCGCGGGGCGGCCGGCATCAACATGCTCTACGACAATGAACGCCTTCAGTCACCGATAATCCGGGACGGCGAACGCGGCGCCGGCAAGTGGCGCAAAGTCGGCTGGGACGAAGCCCTCGATTATATCGCCGAAAAACTTAAAAACATAATCGACAAAAACGGTGGACAGAGCGTCGTCCTCGGGGAACGGACTCAGCTCGCCACCCACGTGAGCAAATCCTTTTTAAAAGCGATTGGCTCGCCCAACCACTTCACGCATGACGCCCTTTGCAAGGGTTCGGTCAACACCGCCTGCCGCTCGCTTTTCGGTTACACCGATGCGCAGCTGGGTATCGATTACAAGAACACCAAGCATATCGTTCTTTACGGCCGCAATATTTTCGAAGCCATTTCGGTCAAGGAGGTCAACAACCTCACCCAGGCGCTCGAAAACGGGGCCAAGTTGACCTACATCGACCCGCGCGTGACGGTGACAGCCACCAAGGCACACCGGTACTGGATGATACGTCCGGGCACGGACCTGGCCCTCAATTACGCCCTGATCAACGTCATTCTCAAGGAACGCCTCTACGACAGCCAATACGTGGACCGCTGGGTGCAGGGTTTGGCGGAACTGCAGGATTTCGTCCAGCCCTATACGCCGCAGTGGGCCGAGGAAGAAACCGGCATACCGGCCGATGAGATCGTAACGTTTGCCAGGGAGATCAGCCGGGATAAACCGGCCGTGATCTTTCATTTCGGCTACCGCGGGGCGAGTTACACCAACGAAATTTACCAGCGGCGCGCGATAATGATCTTGAATTCGTTGATGGGCAGTGTCGAGGCCAAAGGCGGTTTCTTCATCAAGAAGGGTCCGGGCGAGGTGGGCGGTAAACCGGCCCGCAAGCTCACGGAGCAGGAATTCCCGAAGCTCGATCTTACGCGATTCGACAAGGTCGGCACGCCGGAATTCCCGCTACCGGACCCGAACCATGGCGTGGCCCAGATTCTGCCGCACGCGATCCTGAAGGAAGATCCTTATCCGATCAAGGCCTTGATTGCCTACCGTCTCGATCCCCTGGGATCGATTCCGGACACCGCATTGACAAAGAAGGCCCTCGACAAGCTCGATCTGCTCGTCACCATCGACATCAATTACAGCGACATCGCCTGGTACTCCGACGTGGTACTGCCCGAGTCGTCCTATCTCGAACGCACCGACTGCATCCAGCAGGCCAACGGTCTCAAACCACAGATGTTCCTGCGACGCCAGGCCGTCGCACCGCGCTACGACACCCGTGAAGGGGCCATGATTTTGAAACAGATTGCCGAACGGATCGGTGTCGGGCGTTATTTTCCGTACGAAAACATGGAAGAATTGCTGCGCTGGCAGCTGGACGGCACCGGATTTTCTCTGGACGATTTCAATGCCAAAGGCTTTGTCGCTTACGGCAAAGACCAGATCTTCTGGGATCGCAAGGACGGACTCAAGTTTAAAACCCCATCGAAGAAGATAGAGTTCACATCCGCCCTGCTGGAAAACGCCGGGTTTAAATCTTTTCCGGTCTATGAACCGGTTGTGCGGCCGAACGGCGGCAACTTCCGCCTGGTGACCGGTCGGATCGCCCTGCACACGCACGTGTCGACCCAGAACAATCCCTACCTGCACGAGATCACACCGGAGAACGTTTTGTGGATCAACACTCGCAAGGCGGCCGAACGGGGTATCAAAAACAACGACGTCGTCGAGGTGACGTCCGAAAAGGGTGCCGGCAAGATCAAGGCCTTCGTCACCGATATGATTCATCCGGAGACGGTCTTCATGCTGCACGGCTTTGGGCATGAAGCCAAGCTGGCTTCCCGGAGTTACAACAAGGGGGTGTCCGACAGCATGCTGCAGAAAAATGTCTCGGATATCATCGGCGGCAGTCCGGCCCTGCACGAAACCTTCGTAACCGTCAACCCGGCCTAAAACCTGTTTACGATTGCCGTCAGCTGGAGGAATTCAATGAGCAAGTATTACCTTTTTCAGGATACCAAGAAGTGCATCGGCTGTCACACCTGCACCATTCAGTGCAAGAGCCACAAAAACCTGCCGGTGGGTCCCCGGATCAGCCAGATCATCGCCGTGGGGCCGAAATTTGTCGGTGGTCTGCCGCGGGCCTCTTATGTCTTCATGCCCTGTTTTCATTGTGAAGATCCATGGTGTGTCGCCGCCTGCCCGACCGGCGCGATGCAGAAACGCGCGAAGGACGGCATCGTTTTCATCGATTTCGATCTGTGTGTCGGCTGTAAGGCCTGCATCACGTCCTGCCCTTGGGGTGCCCCGCAGTGGAATCCCGAGACCGGCAAGGCGGTCAAATGCGACTATTGCATGGACCGGGTGGATCAGGGACTCAAACCGGCCTGCGTGACGGTTTGCACGACCCACTGCCTCGATTTCGGAAAAGTGGAGGACACGACCCGGATTCGCCGTGAGCGTCACGCCCAAGCCGTCGCCGCCCTCGATCAAAACGCTTAACGGCTTGAATTTCGGCGCGATCATCGTTTTAAAAGCCTTAGGGATGTGAGGAATCCATGCCCGCAAAGACCTGTTCGGTGACCCGCACGGTCACCGAGTTGAAGCACACCATAGACGCCGGTCGGCTGCAGAACCCCCGCAGCCGCAGGATTGCCGAAGAAATCCTGCAGCTGCTCAACGACATTGCCTGGGGCCGTGCCGGTGATAGACACATTCCCGCCATCGCCTCTCTGGCGGAC
Source organism: Desulfobacteraceae bacterium (assembly GCA_029287875.1). Taxonomy (GTDB): domain Bacteria; phylum Desulfobacterota; class Desulfobacteria; order Desulfobacterales; family SG8-13; genus JARFQH01. The sequence goes on from JARFQH010000052.1 coordinate 23,022, forward strand.
GAACTGGCCTATGACGAGGCCGACGCGGCGGCTATGGAAACAGCCGCTTATCTGCACGATGCCGTCGATCACAACCGCGAGGTGTTTGTCAGCCACATCAAAACCCACAACTGCTCGACCGGCGATTGCGTCAAACTGGCGCCCGCTCCCTGCCAGATGACCTGCCCGGCCGGACTCGACATCCCGACCTATGTGACGCTGATCGGAATGGGCCGGGATGCGGAAGCCATCGACGTGATCCGCAGGGACTGCCCCTTTCCCTGGGTGTGCGGCCTGGTCTGCACGCGCCCCTGCGAGTTCATGTGCGTTCGCGCCCGAATCGACACACCGATCTCGATCAAATTTCTCAAAGGCTTTGCCGCCGAGAGGGCCATGTCCGAAGGCAGCTACCGGAATCCGGAGAAGGCGCCGGACAAGGGTCAAAAAGTGTGCGTGATCGGCGCGGGTCCCGGCGGGATGAGTGCGGCATATTACCTGATCTTGAAAGGCTACGGTGTACGGGTGATCGAGCAGCACCCGACGGCCGGTGGCATGTTGCTGCTGGGTATTCCCCGCTATCGCCTGCCGCGGGAAATCATCGATCGCGAGGTCGCCATGCTGACGGACCTGGGGGTCGAGTTCAGGTTCAACACCCGTTTCGGGCAGGATGCAACCCTGGCGGACCTCAAGGGCGAAGGTTTCGACGCCTTCTTCTTTGCCATCGGCGCCCATCAGGCCTTCAAGCTGGGGATTCCGGGCGAGGAAGGGTGCCCGCAGGTCCTCGAAGCCATCGCTTTTCTGCGGCGGGTTGCCCTCGGAGATCGAACGGTACCCGGCAAAACGGTGGTGGTGATCGGCGGCGGGAATGTGGCCATCGACGCCGCCCGAACCTGTCTGCGGCTGGGGTGCCGGGAAGTGACACTCGCCTATCGGCGCGCGCGGACCGAAATGCCGGCCGACCGGGAGGAAGTCGAACAGGCCGAGGAAGAGGGGATAAGGTTCGCTTTTCTGACCATTCCCATCGAGGTCGCTAAAAACAACGGCGGCATCGACGGCCTGAGCTGTCTGAGGGCCGAACTGGTCAAAATGGAAGGCCAGGACCGCAAGTACCCGAAGCCGATCGAAGGGAGCGAATTCTTGCTGGCGGCCGACGTGGTTATCAGCGCCATCGGTCAAAAGGTCGACAACACCTGCATGACGGAGGTCAATGGGCTCGACTGGACCCGGCGCAACACCATCCAGGTCAACACGGCTACTATGGAGACCTCACGAGCGGGTGTGTTCGCCGCCGGTGACGCGGTGACCGGACCGGCAACCGTGATCGAAGCCATCGGCGGCGGCAAACGGGCGGCTGAATCGATCGACCGTTACCTGTCGGGCATCCCCCAGCCGAGCATGCCGCGGGTTCCGGTGCGGCGCGGCCGGATCGATTGGCTGGAGGTGCCGGCCAGCACCAAAATGACGCTGAAACGTCCCGATATGCCGCTCCTGAATCTCGATCGCCGACGGACGACATTTCAACAGGTGGAGTTGGGATACCCGGAAAACGCCGTCCGAGAAGAAGCCCGGCGCTGCCTGCGCTGCGATATCTGCTTGCGCTGCGGCAAATGCGTGGAGATCTGCCGCGACAAAATGGGGGTCAACGCGCTGCAGATGGGCTATTTCGACTTCGATCATCCGGTGAAGACCGATTTCAGGATAACCGCCGAGCGCTGTATTGCTTGCGGTGCCTGTGCCGCCAACTGCCCTACCGGCGCCATGCGGATGGAAGACAGGGGCCATGAGAGAGTTCTGTCCCTGTGCGGGACGATTCTGAACCGGCAGAAACTGTTGACTTGCGAAGATTGCGGGGCGGTCTTGGGACCGGCCCGCTATATCGAATTCGTCCGCAAACGGACCAAGACCGTGGCCCGGGCCGCCGGTGCCCGAGCGCTTTGTGACGCCTGTTCGCGCCACGCGAGTGCTAAAATCACCACGGATAACCTCCCGAGCCAATCAAAGTAAGTCGAGGAGACAGCAAGATGGTATTTCGTCGTGGTCAGAGAGTGGAAATCTATCGGCGATCCGGTGACGAGAGTTGGGAAGCCTACATGGATGAATACGTCGGTCTGCACGGCCTCATCACCGATCCGGACAACACCATCAACGATCCCGATGCCCTGGTAGAGGTCAGTCTGGTGGGCAAGGGGACGCACCGTTTTCCCCAGGATTGCCTGCGCCTTCTGGAAGATTAGAACCGGGGAAAGTCACCGTTCGGATTTTCAGTCAACCTGAGAGGATCATGACAATGGCCGTATCAGACTTATTGAAAAAAATGGGCCGATCGGTTTTCTCCATGGAAAGCGACCGGACCGTCGACGACGCCATCAATGCGCTGACGGCCAACAAGGTCAGCGCGCTGATCGTCACCGAAAACACCCGGCCTGTGGGGATATTTGCCGAACGGGATGTCTTGCGGACCTATCTGCGGGATAAAGCCAGATCGTTTGCCGATGTCCGATTGGGCGATGCGATGACGGCAACTCTCATCACGGCAAAGCCCGATGACAAGATCGATACGGCCATGAACGTGATGCTCAAAGCCGGTATCGGTCATCTGCCCGTGATCGAAAATGATAAGGTTATCGGCATGCTGACGGCCAGCGATCTGGTCGAGTATCGGTTGACATCACTCGATGACGAAATGCATCACTTGAAAGAATATATCGCCGATCTGCACGATGCCGGATTGGATTAAGGTTCGCACCACCGAGGGCTCACTCAAGATTTTGGTGTTAAATTTCCAGATTCATCTTTGCGGAGATAATCGATGATTCATATCACTATTGACGGCCGGGAATACGACGCCGAAGCGAACCAATCCGTTCTAGAGGTATTGAAAGCAAACGGCATCCGTATTCCCACCCTTTGCTACCATCCCGCCCTCAAGCCCTCAGGATCGTGCAAACTGTGTGCGGTTGAGGTGCCGGGCCGTGCATCGGGGCGAAAAATAGCCATGCTGTCCTGCATCCTCAAAGTCAAGGATGGCATGGAGATTAGAACCACGGGGGAATTGGTGGAACGGGCCAGAACCCGGGCGTTCAAAAATCTCTTGCAAATGGCGCCGCAAGCCGAGACCATCGTTGCCTTGGCCAAATCTTTCGGCATCGCTGTCGGTTCACCGCCCGACGGTTGCATCCGTTGCCGGCTGTGCATCCGTGTCTGCAAAGAGATCGTCGGCCCCGGTGCTTTGAAAATGGAGCAGCGCAACGGTCAGAACTTCGTCGTGCCCATAGAGAATCTTTGCATCGGTTGCGGCACCTGCGCCAACATCTGTCCGACTCGGGTGATCAAGGTCGAAGACCTGGAAAATGTCAGAACCATTTCAATTCGCGATCAGGTGATCGGCAGGCATCCTCTGGAGCGGTGCGAAGGGTGCGGCAGGCTGTTTGCCACCCCGAAATTCCTCGAGCATATCCACCGCAGAACCGTCGCCCACGCGGACGTCAAGACACATCATAGATACTGCCCGACGTGTGCCAAGCTGTTTTCGGATCGGATTAAGTCCGTTAGCGACCGGTCCAGGCGCTGATGCCGAATAGCCTAACAGCGTTGTTTAAATACCCTGTCAGGAGGCAGTAGATGGCGAGGATTCTCATACTGGACGATGTTTCCGACGCCGTGCGCCTGATGGCCAGACTGCTGAAAGAAAACGGTCATACCGTCTTCCCCTTTACCGATGAAGAGCCGGCACTCGACTTCATAGCCCAAAACCCCGTCGACCTGGCGATCCTCGATATCAAGCTTAAAAAAATGAGCGGTATCGACGTCCTGGCGCGAATAAAACAGATCGCGCCGGCTATCCGCACCCTCGTGTTGACCGGCTACCCCACCGTGGAAACCGCCCGGGAGTCGATCCGACTGGGAGCCGGCGAGTTCTGCGTCAAACCGATCGACAACGCCGAACTCGAGGAAAAAGTGTCCCGCCTTCTGGCTGCAGACTGATCGGGGCGTTTTTAGGAATCGTATTTCAGACAGATATGTAATACATTTCCGTATTACAGTTTCCCAGGATTATCATATACGAATAACAATTTGTAATTATTATATAAAAATTTATGATGAATACGGTATGAAAATTGCTAAAGCGTTTGGGTGTTCGGTTGTTTTTTCATGCAGGCCGCAAGGGTCGGCCATCGTGTTCAAACAGCACATCATCAAACGACTTTCGATACCAGGGCAAACGCTTTCAATCCGATGATGCCGTCAAACGTCAAACTGCTTCCCTACCATCCGGCTGTCCATTCCGTTTGCCGGACCGATTCGTCTCACCAACCCCCTTCGCCAGCTGTCGGTTGCCGAAACGGTTTGTTGGTTCGATCGCCATATTCCCAGGGCATCATCGGCTGTGCGCGTCGATCCTATGAATCTGCTCGCCATTGCGGCGATGATCACAGGGGCGTTTCCGGACGGCTGATCGACATTTACGCCTGACGATGTGCCGCTGCATCTTCACCGGTTAATTCTGCGGCGGCGGAAAATTTTTGAGAATGTCGTCCACCGCATCCTTGATCAGGTCGTCTTTTTCCTGAGGGCTCAGGCCCGGATTGACACGCGCATGTGTTACGCCCCACCAGACGACCTGTCGGGATGCGGGGAGAAGAAAGTTAAGGCTCAATGTGCCCTCCCGGTAGAGCCCATATTCTGCGGGTCCGCCGGTGGAGTCGATTTGGCTCATGGAGTCGACCATGGGGTCGATGAGAAAATCCGCCCTACTTTGAGACTCGGTAATTCCCCTGGAGGATAAAGTGATATCGACAAAATACTTGACCCTGTCGACATTCAGGGGAGTGATCGCGGCGGTTACCGGAAACGGCAGCCAGGCATAATGCCGCATGGTTTTAAAATCGGCTCTTATGTCGTAGTCGTATGTCGTATCGTAAATCAAGGGTTTGCTCGGTGCGCAGTGATAGAGGAGTCCGGTTGTCAGAGCGCATAGCGCAAGCAGACGCAAGTGCTTCATAAATGACCTCCCTGGTTTCCACATTAGTTTGGAATTGAAATGAATGGAACCTAGCGAACTTTCAGTTCAAAATCAACATA
>JARFQH010000061.1 GCA_029287875.1 Desulfobacteraceae bacterium
TTGCCGGGGAACGGGTAGCGGGATAATATCTCCAGCACTTCCGAGGAGACACCTTCGATCTGCTTTCCGAACGTCTTGCTGTATTTGTCGAGGAAGTGGCGAATGAGCAGCGGAATATCGTCCGACCTGGCCCGCAGGGGCGGCAGCGGGATTATCACGACATTGAGACGATAGTAGAGGTCCTCCCGGAAGGCACCGGCCGCGGCCAGCTCTTTGAGGTCCCGATTGCTGGCCGCGATCAAGCGCAGGTCCACGGAAATCGGTTGGACGCCGCCCACCCGCAGAAAAGAGCGCTCTTCAACGAAACGCAGGAGCTTGACCTGCATGCTGAGCGGCATTTCGCCGATTTCGTCAAGGAAGATCGTCCCCTTGTTGGCGGCTTCCAGCAGGCCGACCTTGGTTTCGGTAGCACCGGTAAAGGCCCCCTTTTCGTGGCCGAAGAGTTCGTTGGTAATCAGCTCTTCGGTGAATCCGCCGCAGTTGAAGGAGACGAACGGCTGGTCCTTTCTCGACCCGCGCTGATGCAGGGCCCGGGCGACCATTTCTTTACCGGTTCCGCTTTCGCCGCAGACAAGCACGTTGCAGTCGAGGGGCGCCACCTTGTCAATCAGGCGGAACACCTCCAGCATGGTCTTGCTGCTGCCGATGATCGCCGCCGGCCGCATCTGGTAGAAAAGGGCTTCCTTGAGTGCGTCCTTTTCTTTCACCAGCATGACCTTGTCCAGGGCTCGCCGGACCAGCAGTCTGAGTTCCGCCATTTTGATGGGTTTGATCACATAGTGAAACGCACCGGCCCGAATGGCTTCGATCGCAGAATCCACCGAGCTGTAAGCAGTAATGAGAATGACCTCGGTACAAGGGTTGCGTTTGCGCACGGCTTTGAGAACATCCAGCCCGCTCAGTCCGGGCAAGCGCAGGTCGCATAGAACCAGGTCGAAGCTCACCCGTTCCAGGCGCTGCAAGGCCGATTCGCCGTCTAAGAAAGTTTCGACGACATAGGGTTCCTTGGAAAGCCCGCGTTTGACCTCGCGGCCCACGACGGGTTCATCGTCGATAACGGCGATCCTGAAGCGCTCCATCCGATCACCCCTGGATGTTCAGCCTGCCGGACAGCGGCAGAAAAATCGAAAAGCAGGTGCCCTGCCCGGGCTGGCTCTTCACTTCCATCCGGCCCCCGTTCTTCTTGATGATATTGTAGCTCACCGAAAGGCCGAGTCCGGTTCCCATGCCCTCTTTCTTGGTGGTGAAAAAAGGATCGAAAATCTGGTTCAGGTATTCCGATGGAATGCCGGGTCCGTTGTCCGCCACGTCGATCTGCACTTCAGAGGGAATTCCCGCGGGACCGACCACCACCTTCAGCTCACCGCCGCTTTCCATGGCTTGGATGCTGTTCATAAACAGGTTGAGCAAAACCTGCTGCAAGCCGCCGCGGTCCAGGCGGGCATTGTGCAGGCCGTCTTTGACCTCCTTGAAGAATTTGATGTTGTTCAGTTTCAGCTCGTTGTTGACCAGCCGCACGGTTTTATCGACAATTTCCTCCAGGTTGACCTCTTCCGCCCGTGGATGGCTGGCCCGGGAAAACTCGAGCAGGTTTTTGACGATTTCACTGGTCCGATCGGCCTGGTCCATGGCTTCCTGGTACAGGCGCCGGCACTCGGCCGGGTCCATCTCTTCCCCGTCTTCGAGCAGCGATTCCAGGATCAGCGACAGGTTGTTGACCGGGTTGTTGATCTCGTGGGCGATCCCGGCGGTCAACGTACCGATCGAGGCGATCTTGCGGGACTGGATCAGCTGCTCCTGCCGTTTCTCCAGTTCGGCCATCATGCGGTTGATGGCGGTCACCAGGCGGTGGATTTCGTTGCGGGTATCGCCCCCATAGGCGGTAATGCGCTGGTAAGCGCCTTGGGCCACAGCCTCGGATTCACGGGTGATTCGTGCCAGGGGCCGAATGACCTTTTCACCGATCATATAAATGACGAATCCCAACAGCAGCACCAGCAGAAGCAGGCTGATCAGGGGTAGCGGAATCATCTTCTGGGTGAGGCGGTCGATGACTCTGCGTTCGGCCGTGACCAGTTGATCGGCCAGAATGAGCAGGTTCTGCCCGTTGCCGCGGATCTTTTCCTCCAGTGCGGTGCACCCCCCTTGGTCACAGGAAGTCTGTCGCAGGCGGGTCATCAGCGACGCGTAATCCTGCACGTGTTGGACGAAAAGCGTGTAGCTGTCCCGGCCGATGGCCTCCACCAGGCTTTCCTGCTCCCGTTGGAGGGTCAGGGCCAGGTGGTTGGTGTAAGTGATGTTTTCTTCATAACTGAATTCCTGCAGATAAAGGAAATAGTTCTTTTCGTAACGCCGCATTTCGAGGATGGCTGAGTTCAGCTCATCGGCCAGTTCGAAAAGCTGCATGGAACGCGAGAGACGTCTAAAGTTGTTATAGTTCACGGCGATGATAACGGCCATGAAGACGAAGCAGATCGAGAAAGCCATCATGATCTGCGCACGGATGGTTTTGGGGATCAGGTTCATGCAGGTCAAAATGAACCTTTTCAAAAAAAAGGTCAAACCCAAATTTTCAAGGGATCAGAAGCGGCATGCTCTTGCGAAAATTGAGGTGATAGCCCTAACCTTTCAGGCGAGCTTTATAAGGGGCTCCTGACCTTTGCCGCCAAATCCGCGACCAGCTTGCCGAGATCGTCCGCTTTTTCGAGGCCGGCGATGAAGCGCCACGGGATACCCGAAAAACCGGTCTGGGCACCTGTTAGGGCGCCGGTGAGAATGGCCCGCGCCTGGTTTTGCCCGCCGCCATTGACGGCGTGGAGCACGGCTGATTCGAAATCGTTGCAGAACCGGGCCGACAGGTAGTAAGCGGCCGGCAGCTGGTGGTAGATGGCGCAGGGCATGCCGTAGACGATCGACACTTTCCACGCCGGCTCTATGCGGATTTCCGGATCCGCCGCGGCTGCGGCCGTGTAAGAAGGCGTGAGCAAGGCGTCCGGCGAGGCGAAACGGCCCGCACGGGGCGGATCGGGATCGCCGGGGCGCGGCGGCTGAAGATTGTCGCGGGTCACGGCGTGAAAGGGCAATTCACCGCTTTTTACCAGCTCCATCAGTTTTCCCGACAGTTCCGTGTCGAGGGCATGCCCCTGAACCAGAAGACCCAACACCGCTGCGTAGGCGACCGTCATCGATATCACGGTCTCATCGGTCTGGGTCAGGACGGTGTTCTCGGCGACGGCCGCAGCGAGCCGGGCGGGATCGAGCGCGTAACGGACGGCTATGGCGAGGGTGCGCTCGATGGCCTCGGTTGTGTCCGCGTGGCCGCCGGTTTGTCCCCAGGGCAGTTTCTGCTGCACGCGCCGTCGCCAGGCCTCACGGATGGATTGACTGGTGTAACCGCCGGGTCCGCTTGCCGGTGTGCCGTCGAGAAGCGGAAAGAGCTCCTCATCCATCCGGCGGCAAAAGTCTTCCGCGTTATAACCGCCGTGATCAACGAGCGAACGGACCATCAGCGCAAGGATGAAGCCGGCTTGAGACAACTGGCCGGCTTTGAGCCCGGCGTGGTATCGGTCGGGCTTGGGATCGGTGTAGTCGTCGATCCAATCGCCGTAGTCGCGGCGGAGTTCGGCAAGGTTGTAATACCAGTGGGGACCGAGGCCCAAGGCATCGCCAATAAAGGCACCCATGATGGCTCCGGCGGCGCGATCCTGGATGTTTTTGCCCGACATATTCTGCTCCCGTATTCCTCAAAAGTTTGCAGGTTGTGTAGCAATCACAGACCCTTACTAGTATTCGGCCATAAACGGTGGATTTCGGCCCCGGTCAAGGCCGCAGCGATCTTGCCAACCGCAGGCGTAGCAGGGCTACGTCGAGGATTGCAAAGAGCGAGAACGCCGGCCCGGGCCGAAAGATGCCGTTTCTGGACGGACACTAACTAATCCATCTTGACATGTTCCCTCATCTCCGACAGGTTGATCTCCTTCTCGCCCGTCTCGTCGAATTTCAATACGCGGTTTCTGAAATCTGCCGCATCGATTTTCCTCTTGACCCATCGGTGCCAGGTTTCCGTATGAGAAGAGACAATTGTGTTAAAATCTTTGGAGGTGTCGAACCGGGACAAGGCATCATCCACTATCCAAACACAATAATTGCATTTTTTCTCTCCGCTTTCGGAAACGACAAAAAAATAACGAAACTTTGAGCTGCCGGGTTTTAGCCCTTCTTTGATCTCGTAAGTTTTGTAGGACCATGTTTTTTGCATTTTCGCCTCCGCTTATTATGCCGTTAGTTTTTAAGTTAAACACTCATGGCGCTCGGGCCACCACTTGTTCAGGGTTCAGCCCTGCCGCTGGCCGCAAGCATCCAGTTTGATCGAAGAGGAAACGTTTAAGTTTCGGTGAAAAATTCCAAATCGCAAATAACAAACCTGTTTGGGTCATTGGATATTGAAATTTGGGATTTCATTGGAATTTGGTGCTTGAAATTTGAGATTTCTGAATACCTCAATACCCGGGATAGTATCTCTATATATTACCTTTCTATTAGGTATAGTGCCGTTAAGTTTCATATGAGGGGCCCTTATCACAAACCTTGCAGGCGGCTGAAATTGCCGCCCAGCACCGCCACTTCCACATCGGAATCGAGTCCCAGGCGGCGCACCTTGCGCAGTTCGTCAGACGGACTGCCGAAGGGAAAGTCCGATCCGAACAGCAGCCGGCGGTGACCGTAGCGCCGGATGTATTCGCTGATCTCGTCCCGGGAAGCCAGTGCAGTGTCCGCCCACACGTTCTCCCGCTCCCACAGGCCCGCTTCAGCGATGGATCGAAAACCGCCGTTGAGCAGGCCCAGGTGTGGAATGATCACCACTATCCCATCCGCCAGCTCACGAACAAAATGCAGCGTGTTGCCCAACTCCTCCTCCAGCACCACCGGCAGGTTTCTGCGCCCTATCTCGTCCAGGGCGGCCCGGCACCTCGGGTCGTCGTAGCAGTAGACCGGTTCACCGGCGTGGCGGTGCCACTTGATGCCGCGGTGTGCTGCTGTGAGCTGCTCCACGGCAAAATCGTTCCAGATGAAAAAGTAAGGAAAAATGGTCAGATTCGCTGATTTCAGCAAGAGCAGCGAAGCGTTGCTCTTCTGTCGGCGCAACCGCCAGGCGGGGGTGTCGGTAAAATGGAAGTCATAGCGGTCGTAGATCTCTAAAACAGGAGAGAACAGGGCAACTCCGCCGATGTCCGTTCCGGCAACCTGCTGCTCGTAGTCCGCGAAGGACTGCGCAAAACTGCGGTCGATCACCCCGCAGTGGGCATGCGCGTCAATTACCGCTACCGGCGATTTTCTCATTCCGTCTGACGTATTAATTGTTCGCATCACTTCTCAAGTTGGACAACCGGCTATTGGGTCCCGATGATCAATTGAAATATTGAACGATGGCCCGCATCCTCAGACCGCACCGCGGTTGCGCCGCTCATGGGAAACGGATATTGTCGGCGGATGGCTCAGGGTTCGATGAACAACGCAATACCTTTCTGTGAGTCGCATCAGTGTAACCAATTGATCGGCGTCGGCGTCGGTATCCAGGTCGAACCGCAGCCGAATGGCTTTTAATCCAACAGGTGCTTCTTTGTCCACACCGAGCGTGCCTCGAAAATCGATATCACCCTCCGCTGTGACAACGCCGTCTTTTATCTGGATGCCCATAGCGGTCGCTACAGCCCCGAGCGTAACACCCGCGCAGGCCGCCAGTGCTTCCAGCAGCATATCACCGGAACAGGCCAACCTGCCATCGCCACCGGTGGCAGGATGCAGCCCGGCCTCGACGCGTCCAAGTCCGGATTGGATCTGAACCGATACACGATTCTGGTTCAAGCGACCTTTCACATGAAAGGTGTGCATGGCGCTCTGGGGGTCTTTCCGATATTGTTTTTTGAGCGGCATCTGCACCGCGCGCAATTCTTGAGAATCCATCTCCTGACCTCCGCCTCTACACAGTCTGAGCATAAAAAGGGCGAAATGCTGCGGGAATCATAAAAAAGCGGGCGGGAAGCGATAGTTTTGAAGTTGACAAACTCCCAATTTACAAAAACGAGCCCGCATTTAAGATCAACCTAACGTAATTTTTCCTTTTGTCAATTTTCGGGGCAGCGCTTTTACCGGATTCCGGACCGGACATGCCGTACCCATCATCGGCCGTCTCAGGCGCTGCCGGGCTCTTAGATTTGCGAAAACAATTTCACATGAATCCATCAATTGCAAACCTGCAGGCGGCATGCTATGCCGAAACGACGTAAGCGTTCACAGGGCACCGCATCTGCTTTGTTGTCGAGCACTTGAAGTACAAAAGTACGTCTGCGCGCCCGACGCCTTGCATCTGCGGCACCCTGTAAACGCTTACAATGAGGTGGTTTGAAGCGCATCGGACTTTGCAACCCTGTGAGCGGTTACGAAGCGACTACCCTGAGTCGTGCCAGCCAATGCAAGCCGGGAGGGTGTATGGAAACATTCAAAGACTTCGAAAACATTCACGCGATGCTGAGGGAAACCGTCGGTCGTCGGGGGGGATATCCGGCTTACAGGTGGCTGACTGGCGACGGTCAGCCCCAGGAGGTGACCTGGAAGGAATTCTACGCTGAGGTCCGGAAGGTCGCCAAAGCCCTGATGGCAATTGGGGTGCAAAAAGGCGACAAGGTTGCCATCGTCAGCTACAGTTGTTACCGCTGGGTGCTCACGGATCTGGCCGCCACCAGCATCGGGGCCGTAACCGTGGGCATCTATCAGACGCTGCCGGCAAAGGACTGCTGTTTCATCATTCATCATTCCGACGCCGTGCTGGTTTTTGCGGAAGATCGCAACCAGTTCGACAAGTTGCTGGAAATTCGCAATGAGATTTCTGCCGTCCGCAGGGTTGTTCTGTTCAGCGGTGAAAATCCTGATAATGACTGGGCCTTGGATTTCGAAGAATTTACCGATCAGGGTGGCGATGTTCCCGACAGGGCATTCGCGGAAATGACGGCAGCGGTTGCCGCCGGAGATGTCGCTGCGATTGTCTATACGTCAGGTACCACCGGCGTGCCCAAGGGGGCCATGCTCACTCACGACAACATGACATTTACGGCCCAGTCGGTTGAGAAAAGCGTGGTCTGGTATCCGGACGACCACCTGTTTCTTTTCCTTCCGCTGGCACACGTTTTTGCGCGCACTTGCGTTTATACCGCGCTGCTGTGCGGGTGTACCCTGACTTTCAACCGGAGCATGGACCTGCTGGCCGAGGATTTAAAAACCGCCCGACCCGACTGGTTTCCCAGTGTTCCACGGGTTTATGAAAAGGTCCAGGCCAAAATCATGAACACGGCCGAGGCCAAGGGCGGATTGGCGCTGAAGTTCTTCAACTGGGCATTGGCGGTCGGATACAGGGTGAGCGATTTACAATTGGCCCATCGCTCGATCCCGCCGCTTGTTTCCCTCCAGTATAAATTGGCGAACCAGCTGATATTCAAAAAAATTCAGGCCGCACTGGGGGGACGGGTACGCTGGTGCATCAGCGGCGCAGCACCGCTGAATCCAGAGGTCGGAAGGTTTTTTCATGCCGCCGGCATCCTTGTCGTGGAGGGAATCGGCATGACTGAGAACACAAGCTTTTCTAACCTGAACCGCTACGACAACTACCGTTTCGGCTGGGTTGGGCCGCCAGGTCCGGGTATCGAGCAAAAGGTTGCTTCGGACGGTGAGATTCTGTTTCGCGGTCGTAACGTCATGAAAGGCTATTACAAGATGCCGGATGAAACGGCGGCAACCATAACGGAAGACGGCTGGTTGAAAACAGGCGACCTGGGTGAAATCGATGACGAAGACTTCCTGCGTATCACCGGGCGAAAAAAAGAAATTCTCGTCACCTCAGGCGGAAAGAATATCGGCCCGGCGGCTATCGAAGGACACCTCGCCACTTCACGGTATATCCATCAGGTTTGTGTGGTCGGTGATCGGCGCCACTATCTGACGGCACTGATATCCCTGGAACCGGAGGCGATCGGCGCTTATGCCGCTCAGCATCAAGTCGCCTTCAGTTCGGTTGACGAACTCGGCCAACACCCCCTTATTAAAAAGCTGATAGAGACCGAAATCGCCGAACGAAACAAATCTTTGGCTCCCTTCGAGACGATCAAAAAATTTACGATCGTTCCGGAATTTACAATGGACAACGAGATGGTGACACCGACACTCAAGTTGAAGAAGAGCGTTATCTTGGACCGGTTCAAAGACACCATAGATGCCATGTACAGGTGATTCCCGGTTGGAATATGTACCGAAGGATTTATGGGTAACTATTAGATTTACGACAAATCGATTCCCCCCAGTTTATCTGGGCCTAAGGACTCATCTTGGCTACACAAGATCGCATCTTTATGTCCCGCAAAGAGGTCTTGGCCGCAATTCGGGCCGATTTTCACCAATACGCGCCGCAAACCCTTCTCTTTCTCGAACTCTTCCCGCTGGTTTTCGGCAAGCGCGCGGTTATTTCCGGAACTTCCCGGGATGAGCGCTTGTGGATGGCCGAGCGCGGGCGGAAGATGTTTCAAATCAGCCCCCGGGATCTGGGCATCCGCCTCTGTGATGAACTGGAGCATACCAGGCCGCCATTGGAAGTTCTGGCCGCGGTCTGCCGACGTGTTTTCAGAACCGTCGCCCAACCGGGTGAGTCCGACCGCCCAGGTGAAGCCGACATATGGCTGTTTACAGGCATGGAAGATTTCTCATGCCGCCAGTGCGGACACTGCTGCCGTAGCCTCGACTACTATGATCAACTCACGGAAGCCGACTATAACCGCTGGCAGGCGTCGGGCCGAACGGACATCCTGAAAAAAGTGCGGCGTGTCAAACG
>JARFQH010000084.1 GCA_029287875.1 Desulfobacteraceae bacterium
CAGTCAGTCGGCTGCATAACCACCGATCAGGCACGCATATCAAAGCCGCACCAAGAGATCCAGGATTTTCGGCGGCGGCCGGCAAGCGGACGCAGCCTTAGGGTTCACGAAAAAATAAGTTCCCAATTTTGGGCGTTGGGGCGCCTGACCGGCGAGGCGCGAAAACGCATGAATATCTGGATATTCAGAGTTTACGCAACACTGCCGGACGGGATGCACCGGCGTACAAAATGCGAAGTTATTTTTGAGTGAGCCCTTAGCCGGCCGTTATCGCTTTCAACCCTAAGGACAAGCCCATGGCGATCATCAGCAGGCCGGCGATAATGTCTGAATGGTGCTGATAACGTCGGGCCAAGGCCGACGCTCCGGTCCCGATGAGCAGGAGTCCCGGCAGAGTGCCGATACCGAAGGCCGACAGCAGCAGTAACCCGTGCAGGAAACCACCGGCCGCAAGCGCCCTGGAAAAAGCCGCAAAGGATAGACCACAGGGTAAAAACCCCATCAAAAGTCCGGTAAACAGCATTTCAGCCGCCCCTTGATTCACGAAGGCCAGGCGGATAATCCGCCGGTAACCCGGTATCTTTTCCGGTGCCGCCAATCGCATCCACTGGGGTTGCTTGAAAAAACCGAGCTGGCAAAGACCGAAATAGAGCAGAAACCCGGCCGACAAGACCGACAAGACGATTTGCAGGCGGGCGACGAGCTGCAAATGATCGGATCCCGTGACAGACGACACCATGGCCAGGCCGCTGCCGATGCCGCCCATCAGCGCGCCGATCCCGCTGTAAGTGACGAGTCGCCCGAGGTGATAGAAGAAATGCGGCGTATACCGGCCGGTGCGGCCCGGAAAGGCCACCACCAGAGGGCCGCACATCCCGATGCAGTGCCCAGTACCCAGCAGGCCCAAAAGGAAAAGAGATATCAGATCGAGATCACCCATGGCAGCGTTTGATATAAAACAAATAGCGTTGACAGTCTATTTTAATTTCCATAGTTGTAGAAGCTTGGAGTCGCCGTTGACGGCTGATTGCGTGTCCACCAGAGATGATTGACGAAAGGAGAACGATGATGTCCAACCGCCTGACGCTTCGCCCACTGTTTCTAATCGCCCTCTGCCTGACAGGAGTGCTGACCTTGTTTCTCTGGGGCACTGTCGTCGCCCGGGCTGCCGGACCTGGAGGCGGCCCTGAACCCGGCCGCAAACCCCTCGACGAAAATAACCGCATGCAGATCAGCGACCAGGACCGATGCCCCGTGTGCGGCATGAAGGTGGCCGAGCACGCAAAATTCTCCAGTGCGATTCAGTTGACGGACGAAACCACCTTTTATTTCTGCGGCACGGGCTGCATGATGCGCTCGTGGCTGCACCCGGAGATCTTTCTGGCAACAGAAAAGGAACGATTGCAAACGCCGGTGGTCAGGGATTACTTCACCGGGGAAGAGGTGGACGGTCGGGATGTATTCTGGGTCGCCGGCTCCGATGTCATCGGTCCGATGGGTCCGGCAATGGTCCCCGTCAAGGGCGAAGAAGCCCTGGAGGCATTTAAACGGCGCCACGGCGGCAAGGCCGTCTTCCGGATGGACGAGATGAACGACGACAAATGGTACGCCATCACCGGCCGAAAAGCCGCCAAATGAAGCGACCGGTTCTGCAGCCCCTGCTCGCATGGGCGCTTCGTGATCTGATGCGTCGACCGCTGGAGAGTGGCCTGCTCGTCACCGCCCTGCTGCTGACTGTTTCAGTAACCGCAGTACCGCTTTTGTTCACCCAGGCCCTATCGACTACCACCAACCTGATGCTCAAGGATGCCCCGTCTCTGATCGTCCGGAAATTTAACGCCTTGGGCTGGACACCCATTCCGTCCGATCAATCCGCTAATCTCGCAAAAAGCATTCCGGGTGTCATCGCCGCCCGCCCGCGCGTCTGGGGCCGGGTTGCCGGCCCCGAGGGGCCGCTGACGGTGATCGGTGTCGATCGGTATGGACCGCCTTTGCCGCAATCGACCCCCTTGCTCGGGCGGGGAGAAGCCGTGGCCGGTACTGATGTAAAAAAGGAGCGTGCGGCGCCGTTTTTAACCCTCACCGGCCAGAGGACGACGACGCTTAGAATCGTCGGCCGCAGCGATGTAAAGACAGACGTCGCCGAACCGAATATCGTGCTGCTCCACATCGATGACGCGCGCGACTTACTGGGGATTCCAGACGGTTATGCCAGCGATCTGGCGATCGAGGTCTTCAACCCGGCCGAGGAAAGCGCGATCCTGCCCGATCTAAGCGCCGTTTTTCCTTGGACCGTCCGGATCACGACCCGGACGGAGAGTGCCGGAATCTACGACGCGGGGCTCGCACGAATCGGCGGCATGGCCGTCGCGTTTCTTGTCCCCGCGCTGCTGGCCCTTTGTCTGCTCGTGGCGGTGACGGTCAGAGACCGTTTCGGTCGCCGGTCCGAAATCGGTCTGCTCAAGTCCCTGGGGTGGACCACCGGTGACATTGTTCGCCTTCAGGTCTCGAGGGTGTCTCTGATCGGCATCCCCGGCGCCACCGGCGGTATGATGCTGGCATTTTTGCTGGTGTTCTGGCCGAATGCGAACTGGCCCGGTCGCCTGTGCCCGGAATGGCAGGGTCTCGCCTCCCGGCTCGCTTTCAGTCCGGGCGACGCCGGGTTGATTTTGCTGGAGGTAACGGGTCTGGTGGTATTGCCGTTTCTTGCAGCCACCATCAGTACGGTGCTCCGCTGTGCCGTCGCCGATCCCCAGGAAATGCTCGAAAGGACGAATTTCTGATGGAACGGGGAATCGAATGCCGTCGGCTGACGGTCGCCCGCCGCACATCGGACGGCAGGGAAAAACTGGTGATCGATGACCTGTCTGCACAATTTGAAACCGGGCAAATGGCGGTCATATCAGGGGCAACCGGGTCCGGAAAGAGCACCCTGCTGCATGTCTTGGCCGGCCTGCTGCGCCCGGTCCAGGGCGAGGTCGTGTTCAATGGCGAGGCCGTTTCCCGCTGGGTGAGTTCGCATCGTGACCGCTGGCGGCGAAGGGTCGGCATCGTTTTCCAGCACGACCGGTTGTTGGGTGACCTGAGTGCAGTGGAAAACGTTCTGCTGCCGCTGATTCCGCGGGGAGGCGGTCTGAAGGAATGCCGCCGATCGGCCTTGGCCGCGCTCAGCAGGCTGAGCGTCGATCAACTGGCCGACAAAATGGTCCGCAACCTTTCCGGCGGTGAACGCCAGCGTGTGGCGATCGCCCGGGCTCTGGTCTCGCAGCCGTCCTTTCTCCTAGCAGACGAACCGACCGCCCACCAGGATCACAAGAGCGCCGAAGAGATACTGAAGACGCTGGCGGCAGCTGCGGCAGCGGGCGCCGTGGTGGTTGTCACCGCACACGACCCGCGGATCCTTGAGGCTGGAGCGACAGGCGGCCGTTTCCGGCTCGTGCAAGGCCGGTTGAAGGCGTTAAAATGATCTGGCACCCGTTGCAACTGACCGCCCTGGCGGCTCTCTTTATAGGACTGCTCCTGCTGACGGCGGCTGCAGTGAAGGCATTTCGCATCGTTATCGGATGGAACCCGGCATCGGCCGACCGCGCCCAGATATCCCTTGAAATCGAAGCCGAAGCCGCCGTTGTCATGGCCCGCTGGGCTTTGTGGATCACCCTATTCTCTATCGTGCTGATGATACTCGGCATCACCAATGTGTTTCCCGCTCTGATTCCCGGCGCCATGTGCGGAACCGGCGTCATGCAGGCCATGAGCCCGGCCGGCACCGGTTTCCTGATTCTGAATTTCATTTTGCTCGGTATCCTGCTGTTCTGGAACACGCTGGAAAAACTCGGCCGCAGGCGGCCGGATTACCCTCTGGCCAGGCTCGGTGCACGCTTGCTGCTGCTCGCGCTGCCGGTGGCCGCTCTGGCATTCGTCCAGAGCGTGAGCGCCGCATTCGAAGTGGATACGCACCGGCCCGTGGACTGCTGTGCGATCGTCTACGATCAGTATCGAACGCTGAGCGAGGCACAAAGCGTATCAGGGCTTTCGGATGGTTTCTGGCTGACGGCCTGGGGCAGCCTGAGCATTCTGCTTCTCTTTCTGGGACTGCTGGTTCGCCGGTCGGCAACCGCTCTCACGTTGAAGTGGAACGGCCTGCTGGCAGCAACCGCCGCCATCTGGGTCCCGGTGGCGGCCATCACCTTGACCGATATTCTCTCCGCCTACCATTACGGGGTTTTGCAACACCGCTGCCCGTGGTGTCTTTTCCTGCTGCAACACCGTGCGGTCGGATTCCCCCTGTTCGGCGCTTTGGCCGTCATCGGCTTCGAAAGCCTGACAGCCTTTCTGCTGCCAGCCGTAGTGAAAAACGATCCGCAGATGCTGCCGTCAGCTTTTGACCGCAGCCGCATCGCTGCCGGCCGGATCATTGTGGCGCTCTTCGTATTTCTCATTCTGACAGCCCTGCCGCCGCTTTTCTGGCAGCTGCGCTTCAGCGTTTGGATCGACGGTTAGGCGTGTGGCAGTTGCCGGCTGTCACCTTCTTGACACCTGTCGGCGTCAACTGACGAAAACCCGACCTTTTCTGCACTGCGCCGTATTTAAAATACTCCTGCACCGCAAGCGTGCCGCCGAATCTCACCTTTCGATAATTCTGGCATGTTTCCTGCTTTGTCCCAGGATACCCGCGATATTGTTGTCGCCACTTTAGTAGGACACTCCGGAACCTTTAAAGGTATCCGCTCGATGAGCGTGTCTGACAATCCGCTAAAGTTTCACCTGAAATTGGGCAATAACAGTATAGGGGGGCAACACCTTGAGGAGGCCATTTTCTCCGCCGCAACTTAAGGGGTATTCGACGTGCAGGAACAACAGATGAGTTACTGCAAGCAGGAAATGATGTCCGTATGCGCAGCCGACAACGGCCATAAGCAGAAAAAATGCTGCTTCTACGAGAAGTCGAACGGCTCCGATCGCTGTATGTACTATGTTTTCGAGGAATACTGTGATTGTCTGCCGGCGCAGAGGATAGCCCAGCAACTACTGAGGTAAATCGATCGACATGGTCCCAGCGACCGTGTCTTGCGGCAGTCAACAGACATCGATCACCTGCGGTGGTCAACGAAACACGCGCTCGAAGTATCGGGATTCTACGTTTTGGCGAACTTACGCGCCAGATCACTGTCTATGACGTAAATACAAACCTCCCTGGCGCCTTGTTCGGCATAATGGAAATTCTTACACAGGTTCTTGATCAAGTAGCTGACGTCGTCGCGAATTTTTTTGTCATAGGTCTTGTAATCCTCTTCGCCGTAATCCTTGATGGCCCGCCGGAAGTTTTCATTTTCGAGAAACGGATCCAAGACTTTTTCTTTCAAGTTGTAGACATACCGCTCGTGCAGTGAAGAATAGATCTGCGTGGCCGTCAACGGTTTTCCATCCACCATCATCTCCTGGGTCAGCGATTTTGAGGTGTATTCTCGCTGGGTATCCGAACGAAAGCGTCGCCGCTCGTCATTGTCGGCTTTGGATCCCAGAAAACGCCGCTCGAGATTCTCGAAAAATTCATCCGAAATTTCAAGCCTTTCACCGGTGTAAGTGCAGGTTTCTACCGAGCCGGGTTCGAAATTAACGGCAAAAAGGTAGTTCTGTATATCGCGGGAGATTTGCTCTTCATTGTAATAGTAGAGCGACTCTTTGACTTCTTGAAGAATGGTGTAGTCGTACATCCGCAGCAGTGAATCCAAAAACCCGCCGGGAATCATTTCACTGAGTTCCTTACGGCTCTTTGTGAAAAAATTGCACAGCTGCGACATGTTGATCAGCTTGTTGTCCTTGGAGTAGGAGGAATAGAAGTCGTTGAAAATCTTGATCGAATCCCGGCCGGATATGCCGTGTTCGCCTTCGGATTCGGATTCGGCGATAATTTTACGCCGCCTCTTGGCCGTCAGGCGCTTGCGGTCTTTTTCACCGAGCCAGTTCGGGATGTAACCGGTATAGATTTCCATTTTGAGCAGCTGCAAATTTTCGTCACAGTAAAGCCGGTATTTTTCCGGGTCGCCGATCCATTCCAGCATCACATCGGAGCGCTTGTTCAAACGGGTGGAGATGATCACCCGCGCAAAATTGTGAAGCACTCTCGGCAGAAAACTGTCGTCGATGTGCTTGCCGAAGATGTTGCGGTAAATTTCCACCTCCGTGTTCAGGTCCATCACGTAGGGAATGTTGATGTATTCGATGCGGTCCGAGAAAGACTGGAAATCAGCGATGTTTTTCTGGTCCTCGGGGTTCATGACCGCCATCAGCAGCGAATTCACGTTTTCTTCGATATCCTCCACCTTGTGGATTCCCTCGCTGATAATGTTGTGCAACTCGATCATGCGCTCGGTGTTGTGGGACTTTATGTCCATTAGGGCGTAGATGCCATTGTTGGTCTTGGCATACTGTGAAAATATATAGCGGACCAGATTGCTGTCCCTGAGCAGGGCATTGATCCGGCTCTGGATGAAGGGGTTTCTGAGCGTAATTTGCCGCAGCGGGTGGTCCCCGGGGTTGTAAACACTGATTCCCTCACCCTGGCGACGGTCGAACCGATAAGGCCGCGCGTAGATCATTTGAAAGACCTTGCGCGGACTCTCAAGCCGGTCGAGCAGCGCCTGGAAAAGAGAGCTGCAGATCGTACAGGGATTGTCCCGGAACACCCATTCATACTCTTTTTCGGTATAGAGTTTCCATTTGAACTCGTCATTCTCGAAGAGCTCGTCGAAAAAAGTGCGGCGGTAGGCTTTGGGAATCATCAGGAACGGATTGTCGTGGCTCGGGCAGGGCACTTCGACGAACTCGTCGTTCAAACTCAGCATGCTCTGCACCCTCAGCAGGTCGTATTGCTCCCGGCCGAGTCGCTCTTGGAGCGGCGAAAGCGTGTCGAGCAGCGGAATGGTCTGGTTCTCCGGAAAATCGCCCAGCACCTTAGGATCCAGGCGCCAGAGCGTTTCATAGCGCAAACCCTTATCGGTGTTGTTGTATTCTTCGAACTTCATCAACAGGTTGTTGAGAAAAGTGCTCTTTCCGCAACCGTGGGGGCCGCGGAACATATAGATCTTGTTCTGCTGCGCCCCCCGTTTCATGGCATCGACCAGGCTTATCAACCGGTTGGCGAACAATCGATCGGCGAAGAAGGGATGGTCGACGCCTTCGACAAAGAGCTTGTTGCAGTCATAGTAGATGTAACTGATCGATTCCGGATCGTCCGGGTACTCATCGTAACCCTTGCCCACGTATGTGTTCACCATATCGTGAAATACCTGAAAGATATTACGAATCACGACGGTAGGCTTTTCGGTGAGCTTCTTCAGGAAGGCATCGAAAGAAATAGGTGACCTCTGGTCTCGACTGCTCAGGTTGCGGTCGAGGTTCGCAACGGCCGATTGTATGTGTTCGGCGGCGGCCTCGAGTTCCACGCTGGAAACCGCGGATTGGTCTTCCGCCTTTGCGATCGATTCTCTGCCGTCGGACATAATCTTCTCCCTGCTTTGGCCGTTGACGGCGCAGTCACTGTGCGTCGGGATGCTTTTCTCTTTAAGTTCGCTCACACGATACCCGGATGGCCGTCTGCACCTGATGCTATGAGTATCCTCTTCTAACCGTCAATCACTTCTCTGGCGAGCTTGCGGTCTTTCATCGTGTACACCACCCGTTCCCATCGGATATCAGCCGGCCCCGGCTCTTCTTGCTGCGAGACGGCTCCCTGAGTCGCGATGACCTCACTTGTTTCCAACTTCACCGTTCCGCCCCAGAGGAACTCGATGCCGAGCAGTGTGTTGGCAACGAAGTCCTTGACCAAAGGCTTGCCCTCGAAGTGATGCACGAGATAAAGGACGTTTCCGTCCCGCTTCTTCCCGTCTATGGTGATGTGAGGCGGGTGGTACAGACCGTTCAGGAGCATTTGGCGGTAATCCTCCGCCTTGCGGCTCTTGACGTAGAACTCCCAGACCATCCGATCCCGGTTCAAGCGCTTGCCGGCCACAAAGAGTTTGTTGTGGTTGACAAAATCCTGGTCGACGAAGGTACTGATGAAGGTGAAGTCACACAAGCTTGCCCTGACCTTGAAGATGAATTCCTGACCTTTGGCCGCATGGGTATCGAACCGTTCCCGCTGGTCGGCATCGAGAAGCTTTCTAAACCGGGTGGCGTATTTGCCCTTGTTCCCCAAATCCTCGATGAAGTAAAACACTCGCATCCCCAATGCATATGGATTCAGGCCGACCCGCGGCAGCGACGTCACACCGGCATGGGTGCGCGCAAAATCGACTTCGTGTCCCCGGATGCGGTCGTCCTGCAGGAAAAGCTTTTCGTGCCAATAGCTGGCCCAGCCTTCGTTCATGATTTTGGTCCGGATCTGCGGCTGAAAAAAAACGGAGGTGTTGCGCACGACCTCCATAACCGACTTCATCCAGCTGTTTTTTTCCTTGTTCAAAAAGTCGGAGTTTTCCGATAGATATTGGATCAGGTCCGGTTTGGTGTTTTTCTTTTCCTTCAGGCTTTTTTTAAACAACGTATCGAACTCGGGGTGGGTTTTGGCGACTTCTGCGAAGAACGTTTTCATCCCCCTGCGGCCCTCGTTACGGATACAGCTGTTGTACCTTTCGATCTCCTTGATATACTCGCTGACTCTGACCTTGCGGACATCCTGCAAAAAGACGTCGAAGAAATAGTTCAGCCGCTTCGAACCGTTGATGATGGGGGGTCGGTCCAGTTGGGAAAGTTCGTGGTGGTATCCTACCAGGTTGTCGATGCCGCGGGTGAACTCGATGATGTAATCCACCCACCGCCCTTTTTCAGATCTCAGGGCGGCGATCAGCCGTTTGTCGGAAAGTGCCCGCCCGGTAAAATCGTAATCCCAGGTGTGGCGGAAGTAAAGATTGTTCTGGAAAAAGTCGATATGCCCCAGCACATGGTAAAAAATCATGACATTCATCCAGTCCGGATTGTTGTCATTGTAATACGAGATGGCCGGGCGGGTGTTGATGACGGTTTCATAGGGATTGCTGGGATAAAGCTCGTAGCGGCCTTTTTCCTTGAGCACCTCCACGTCGTGGACCCAGTAGTCGTAGAGGGTCGGGATCATCACCTTGGGAGTGAGCTCCAACAGGTCACGGTTGGTCACGATATACTCGAGGCTCTCCTCCTCGAACCGCAACCCGGCCGCCAGGGCCCGTTCTTTACACCCCTCCATTATTTTCTTGGTGTGCTGGTCGATTAATTCCATATTTCGGTTGGCCCGTTTAGTCCGTTTTGCCGGTTGAGTCCGCTTAGCCCGTTGAGCCGGTTTTGCCCGTTGAGCCGGTTTTGCCCGTTGAACGATGTATTTCTTTTGTCATAATCATCGACCACGTTATCGTTAACACCACCAACCGCCGCCCCGCGGAAACCGTATCGGCAAGGATCGGGCCCGCCGATGATTATTCGGATATCAGCTTTTTTATCCCTTCGATCAGCCTCTGCTCATCGGCATCTTCCTTCAGGACATCGACGCGCAGCAGTGACGGTTTTTTCTCGAGCAGCCCGGAATTCTTGATATAGCGCTCAACTTCGCTGCTCTTGGTAGAACGGACGCCGTGTTCGGCGATGCTGATCCCCACCCGATTGGTGTACACGAGCATTTTTTTCAGCTCCGGCAGCGCTTCCTTACCGTCTGTGTCCCAGTCGTCCCCGTCCGTGCCGTGAAAAACGTAGATGTTGTAATCCTTGGCCAGGTTCTCTTTGTCCACGATTGAATTGACCAGACGGTAGGCTGAGGCAACCTGAGTCCCACCGGCCACCGTGGAGTTGTAATAGGTGTAAAAATCAGGGACTTCCTTGGCATCGGTGTCGTGAAGAACAAAGCGGGTTTCTACCTGCATATCGTACTGATAAAGCAGCCAGCTGTAAATCAGCACATGCTGTGCAACCACCAACTCGGTGGACTTACCGGACATCGAACCGGAGTAATCCCGCACGAAGAAAACCAGGGCCTGGGATTCGTAGTCCTTTTCGCGGGACAGGATCCGAAAAATCCGGTCGGCGGGTGATATCAGAAATCCGGTCGGATCGATGTCATTCAGATCCGGTATATTGCCGAGGTGGATGTTGGTTTCGACGATTTGACGCAGAGTGGCCTTCTTGTCGAGAAACTGGCCGAACCCCCGGTGTTTGTCGGTGAGGTCGTAAGTGTAGCGGGTCAGCGAGCGTTTTTTGCCCTTGTCTTTGAGGTTGGGTAGCGCGAACTTCTCGGTCAGAATTTTCCCCAGATCGTAGGCGTCGGATTCCATCTCGTGGCCGCCGCCCTCCCCTTCGCCGGGTCCGGCGCCTTCTCCCTCCGGCGAACGCACCGGTTGCTCACCGATGACCTCGCCCTCTTCGCCTTCACCGACGCCGCCGGAAGAATCGCCCTCGCCTTTTTCGGTGGTTTTGAAGGAGGGATCGTGGATTAATTTTTCCTCGACCGTTGTGGGAACGATAACCACTTTGGCCTTGCCGCCTTTACTCGGCTTGATGAGCCGACCGACATTGACCTTGCGCGGAAAGCCGTCCTTTTCCCGCAGGCGGTCGCGTTCCAAAAGCTCATCGATGGAGCGCACCGTGGCGCTGTATGTGCCGCGCATCGCCGCAATGGCCTGCAGGTGGATCAGGTCGTAGAACTGGTATATGGTCGCCGGGCCCTCACCGAGGGTTTTCCCACCTCCGGACCGCATCGACTCTCCAGCAACGGCATGCCGCCGGTTGTCGTGCAGTTCGGCCCGGATCCGCTCATCCTGTTCGGCGCTCAAACCGTGCTGTTTCAGGACTTCATATATTTTGAATTTGTCGTTCATGTGAAGTGTTTTGGGTTTTTTGGGTTTAGTATTTGGTGTTACGGGTTCTGAGTTTCAAGTTTCAAGTTTCGAGTTTCTATTTTCTCAGTTTTCGTCTTCCTGCGTGCAAAAATACTCAATCGTTTTCTGCGCGCACGTCTTACAATACCCCAACTTATTGAGCATGGTGTCGACCATGCGGTCGTAAAGCTTCTGGTTTTCTTCGTTGGTCCGATTGGCCAGAGCACCGATGAGACTGCCAGCACCGGCGATATCCGACTTCAGCCGTACATCGGTGACGGCCTTGACGAGCTCAAGATTGTCCATGAAGTCGTAATCCGGAACAACCGAAATTTTCTGGCCGTAGATCTTGCGGATCGAGGTCCGGAAGGTTTCCCGCTGTTCCTCGGTCTTCAAGCCGAGCCGGTCCTCCACGCTGTTGATGAAGCGCTCGTCGATCTTCAGCGCCTTCAATTCTCCGGTCTGCGGGTCCTTGTACTTCCACATCTTGTCCGCACCCAGGTTCTCGGCGTCGATGCCGATGATCATGTTCACGTAGTTCATCACGTCCTTGCGGATAGCCAGCGGTTCGTCCATGTAAGCGTTGAACATTTCGGTCATGATCCGCTCCCGGTAGAGCCCCTTGGCAATCTTGAGGTCCTCGATGTATTTGGCCCTGTCGTTGGCATCGGTGACATAGTCGAGGATCACACGCTCGATGGCCTTGAAGATGTCGTAGGCAAACATGCACTGGCCCTCGTTGGTTTCCGAGCTTTCCATTAAAAGCTGGATGGAGCGGCCCATATTCCGCTGCCCGAGACCCTTCTGTCCGAAGCGGTTGATGATCTCGGGATCCTGGTTGAGCATATCGATGACCTCCGCCAGGGTTTTGATGCTCTTTTCGCCGGCCACCTCACCGGCGGCCAGTTTCATGGTCTCCACCGGCGTCAGTTTTTCGGAACGCGGCAGGCGCGACAGAACCGCCGCCACGGAAGCGGCATAGTTCAGGCTCGGGTCCTGATGAAGATACTCTCTGTTGATGGTAGTCCGGGTCTCGCTGCCGATGGAGTACTGGGTGAGGTCCTTTTGCAGCTTGTAGTTGGTGTTGTGGGAAACGTAGCAAATCCGGCAGCGGTCAACAATCGGTGCCTCCTCTTTTTCAGCCAGAAAACGGTGAAACTCCGAGTTGTTGCTGGTGGCGAGGATGAGGGTGTCGATCGGCCATTTATACCCATCGATCTCAATGTTCCGGTTCTGGATCACGCCCAGGTAAACCTGGACCAGGTCTTTTTTGTTCTTGAAGATCTCGTCACTAAAATGAATACCGCCGCCGGCGACCCGCGCCAGCGCCCCGCGCCGTAGATCGAACCGGTAGGGATTGTTGGTGTCGGTGATGTGCAGCAGCCGCTGGATCGATTCCTCTCCCAGCAGGTCGACCGCAGAGGAAGTGATCTTGTCTTTGGCCGGGTATTTACCCGTAACCGTACCGAGGCTTTCGGTGAGCGGCACCGGCACGATTTCGACGAACTCCAGCATCCGGTCGATATCACCGTCGACATAGGTTCGGATATCGTTCAAAATATAGCCGCTGCAAGCACCCAACGGCCGATAATTTTCGTAGAGCGTTTCAATTTCGTTCTCCGAAAAGTCGATCGACTTGGCCAGATATTCATTGTTGTCCGCGGGTTCCTCAAAGAGGTTCATGGCCAGTATCATCGGGTCTTCGTAGGTCTGAGATTCGATGGTCGTAATACGACCGTAGTTCTGCAGCTTGTCAATGTTTCGAAACCTGAAGGTGTATTTGCGGTTCTTCTCGTCGGACAAGAATTCGCGGTATTTCGTACACAGGTAATCGACGAAATAGGTCTTGCCGTTTCCCGGTTCTCCGACCAGAATAAAGGCCATCTCCTTGGACGAACCGCCTTCGGAGGCATCCTTGACGTACGAGACAAAGCTGTTGATTTCATCATACATGCCGATCACATGCTTTTTCCCGGTGCGGAATATGCTGAAATCATACGTCGTTTTACCGTTGACGACCACCTTTTGGATGTCGCTTTTCAATATCATTCGCGCCACGCCCTGGAAGGCATTTTCAAAACTGCGACGCCCCTCTTTGACCGCGCTGAGATGATAATGAAGTGAGCGCTCCGTGGTATTTGCCATGCTACCTCCCAACTTTGAGTCGTTGACGTTTTTGACCGCAATTTTTTTCATAAGTGTGTTCGCGTCGTTAGAAAATGGCCGACATTCAGGACCTCATCTATTTCGCATGTCAGGTGAGCTACAGCGCGGGCATCTGAAGGCAGAACAGAGAATTTACACTTTTAATTTAATCATCAAAAACCGGCGGTACAACCGTCGGTCCGGTCGGATCAGGAGCTGTCCTTCTGCTAGATGCCGATAATTATGCATAATTAAAGATTATTATACCCCCGGATCCTATGATGATCAAGTTAATACCTCAGATCCGGGGAATCAGGCTGCGTTAAATGCCATCCATAAATGGCCCTCTCCCGCAATTTCGGTGTCCACCACGCCAGAGGCGAAACCGAATGGTTGGACAAGGGCGCGTCCGAAGGTCCGGGAATAGATTGTGCAGTGTCAGCGGTGAAACGGAATGGCGGCGCTACTGTCGACCGGTATGGGATCGGACCAACAGCAGGGTGTTGCCGATCACGGTCAGACTGCTCAGCAGCATGGCACAGACGGCCACCAGAGGGGTCAACAAACCGCTCATCGCCAGCGGAATGCTGATAATATTATAGACCAAGGAAAACCAGAGGTTTTGCAAAATCTTACGGTTGGTTATATCGGCCAGACGGAGGAGTACCAGCACCTGTTCGGGCTCCCCGCGCATCAGCGTGATGTCGGCGACCTCTTTGCCCAGATGGCTGCCGGAATGGACCGCGATGGCCAGGTCCGCTACCGCCATAGCCTCGGCATCGTTGACCCCGTCGCCGATCATCGCCGGCCGTCTCCCGTCACGGCGCCGACTTGCCAGGAAGGCGGCCTTGCCCGAAGGCATCAAAGCGCCATGGGCGTCATCGATGCCGAGCGATCTTGAAATCCGTCGCGTAACCGCCGCGTCGTCGCCTGAAACCACTGCCAAGGCATACCCAAGATTTTTCAGTTCTGCGACGGTCTTACGGGCACCACTCCTGATCGTGTCACCAAAAATCAGAAGGGCGCCTAAGCGGCCGCCGACGCTCATGTAAACCGTCGTGGGTTCGGCGTCGAAATCCTGTGGGTCGATTTCCGGCAGGGGTGCGGCCGCTGCAATTTCGGCGGAGAGGAAACCGGCGGACCCGATCTTAATCGTTTCATCGGCGGCGCGTCCGGATATGCCGTTTGGCTCGCTCCGGATGTCGATAACATCTGCCGGCTCGATGCCGTGCTCTCCTGCCCAGCGCTTGAGCTCAACGGCGACATGGTGATCGGAATCCTTTTCGAGTGCCACCGCTAACGCCACGAGGTGATCGGCCGTCATTTCGGATAGGGACCGGACAGCCAGTAGCTGCCAGCGACCTTCGGTCAGGGTGCCGGTTTTGTCGAACACGAAGGTGTCGATCTGTTGGGTCCGCTCAAAGGCTGCAAAATCCCGCACCAGGATGCCGTTGCGCCCGGCAACCGAAATGCCGGCCACGCGTGCCAGCGGTATGGCCACTCCAAGAGCGCAGGGACAGGATATTACCAAAACCGTGACCGCCCGGATCAGGTAATCACCGGGATCCAAGCCCATGAGAAATCCGAAAATGGCCGTACCGATGGAGAGCAGGATGATAAATGGCACAAATCCTTTCAGCAACCGGTCCGTTTTCCCTTCAAATGCGGTTTTCTGTGAGAGCGTCTGCTCGATGATCCGCATCATCTGACCCAGGGTCGAATCTTCCCCCACCGCAAGGGCCTTCACCTTGAAACTGCCGTGACTGACCCTGGTGCCACTGCGGATGGAGCTGCCCGAGCGCTTGGGGATGGGCCGGGCCTCACCGGTCAATGAGGACTCATCCACCAATCCGTCTCCGTCGATCACCAGGCCGTCGGCCGGCGCGATTTCACCGTCATCGAGCAGAAACAAGTCATTTTTGCGCAGGTAGTCTGCCGAAACGTAGCGCCCTTGCGGGTGCTCGCGACTGCAGAGCTTCACCTTGGTTGGTTTCAGTGCAAAAAAGGCCTCCAGGTCCTCGAGGACCTTTTCCTTGGCATTCCGTTCCAGCAGTTTTCCCAGCAGCACCAGGGTGATTAACATGGAAGCCGTATCAAAGTAGAGGTGGATGTTGCCCCGCAACAGATTGAAGATGCTGTATAGGTAGGCACTGGAAGCCCCGATGGCGATCAGGGTTTCCATGCTGAAGGCAGCATTTGAAAAACCGGCCACGGCTTTTACGAAGATAAACTTCCCGCCGTATGCCATGACGATGGTGGCCATGATGAAAATAGGCCACGACAGGTTGGCCACCGCTTCCGGAGCAAGTGAACTGAAAAAACCCGAATAGAGGGCAAAGGACATCATCATCACGTTCATGGTCAGAAAGGTGGCAACGGCAAATCGGATCGTCTCCCGCCGCTTCTCCTTGGCCCGGCCCCCTTCACCGGGTAAGGCCGGATGATAGCCGAGACGTTCGATAAAGGCAATAATCCGGTCCGGTGAGGTGAGAACCGGATCGTAGGCACAACGCAGACGATCGGTTGAAAAATTGCAGCCGGACCCCAAAACCCCGGGGAGTTTCTTCAAGGACGCGTCGATCAGCCAGGCGCATGCCGGACACCACATGCCGTCGATCCTGAGCAGGAGGGCAAGGTGATTCGATGGGTCGGAGGGGCTGAAGGCCTCTGAATCGTGTGCTTCACCACCGCCGGCGGCCGCCGCAATCGGCACTTTAGGCGATTGTACGCGTAGTTGGAGGTCGGACTCCGATGCCGGAATGATCCCCAGGTCCCGGCATCGTTTGAAAAGGTCGGTATCCCGAAAATGCGCCGGATCGTCAATACCGCCGGCGGTGATGAGCATGCTGAACACCTGCTTACACCCGATACAGCAGAAACTGTAGGGTCGCCCCGCAGAGATCAGGGTGTGATGGCCGTAACGCAGGGTCAAACCGCACAGGTCACAAATGTCACTCACAGGTATCCTCAAGGGATCGTGCTCAAATAAAAAAGTTCCGCCGGAACGGAACTTTTTTCCACTGAATGAACCGGTTCGGCCATGAACCGGGGATAATTTACCGTGTGCCGAGGGATTTGACGAACGCAACAATCCTCCAGCGATCGTCCGTAAAAATCGTGGTCGCCAGAGCCGGCTGTCGTCCACTGCCGCCGATACCGTAGCTGATGTGTTGAAACAGGGCACCCTCTGATTGAGATTGAACCTTCGGGCTTCTCAGGTCGGTGGGCAGCGGTGCGAAACTCTGCCCCACGGTTCCGATCCCGTCGTAATTGACCCCGTGGCACTGCTGGCAGAAGTTAACATATTGCTGGGCCCCTTCTTTAATCACTTTGGGATCTCCGGAGGGTATCGGGGATTTCAAACTTTCGGGGCTGGCCGCCCGGTATAAAGCCTCACCCCCGTGAACCGGCACCAGGCCGGCCTCCATGATCGGCAACGGTTTTTCATAAGGCTTGACCACCGGCGTCTCCCGCATTCTTCCAAAAGGAAAGTTGTTATCGTAGTACATCAGCACATTGTAAACGACGACGACGGCGACGACGGCGACGACGACGGCGACGATCAGCACAATCGGTTTTTTCATTTATTTACCCATTGCATTTTGTTGCGGTGGTGGAAAAAAACTCTCGTCCCAATTCTTTCCTATCGGCGGATAATCACCTAGGGGCGGATAATCACTTTCGTGTCCCTCAACGTGCTGGGGGAAAGGAAGATACTCGTAAATCGCATAAGGAGATTCTCCGGGAACATCCTTCACCGGCCGGTAGTCCCAGTCCGGCTGCCCGCGGTCCCCGATCATAAAATAGGCCAATCCGCCCTTAAACGCGATGATCAGAAGAAGTAAAAAAATGATCAGCCAGGTCATAAACGTCGATTCCCGGTGCTCCGTGTGTTCCATTATATCTTAACCCCCAATAGAGCGATTAGCAGGATATACGCCAGCGCCCAGAGGACGGTGCCGGCGATGGTCATGTACAGGATCAGCGGAAAGGGCGCGTTGCGGCCCTCGATGCCGCCGGGATACTTTTCAATGATCTTCGACAGTTTTTGCTCGGATTCTTTGGTGCGGAAATGCGTAAAGGCAAGTCCGGCCGCAAAAACCAGAATAAACGCCCACGCCGGAAAGAGGTATAAGACAAATTGTTGCAGATTGAGAAGTTCAAAATAGCGCATGGTTTACCTCTATCGAATCGACATTCTCAGAAAACAACCGCTGCGGTGCGGCTTACCCTTGGCCCGGCGGCAGACCGATGGGCCTCAACCGCCATTTATCACGGTATACGCAATCACGGCAGCGGTTGCGACCAACCCGGAACAGGCCAGGGCAAAAAGAATAAAGACCTTAATGCGGTAATGGCGCGGCGCTCTCACGTGAGCCATCTCGGGCTCTCCTTCCAGCGGCAGAAAGCGGGCGCGCTTCTGGTCCTTGAACTGTCCGGCATTCAGGGCCCACAGGAATGTCACCA
>JARFQH010000126.1 GCA_029287875.1 Desulfobacteraceae bacterium
GCAACAGTGCCGATGAACTTCCCGAGGCCGAGCGGCGCTCTAACCGACGCCGTCAGATCGAAGCCGATCTGAAAAAAATCGATACCCGGTTGCATAAACTGTCCGCCGGCGCCACCGTGGAAGACTTTATCGAAGAGGCCCTGGCTCTCGATCCGGACGGCATCGCGGGTGAGATCGATCGTCTGAAGGTAGCGATTGAAGACCGCGAGATCGCAAAATCAGAACTCGACCAGACAATTGGAAGCGAGAGGACCGAATTGAGCAAAATGGACGGCAGTGCCAGAGCGGCCGAGCTGGCCGAGGAGATTCAGATCATCCTGGGAGGCCTTGATAACGACGTTGCGCACTACGCGCGACTGAAGCTTGCGTCCAGAGTGCTGAGCCTGGCTATCGAACGCTACCGGGACAAAAGCCAGGGACCATTGCTGAAGCAGGCGTCATCCCTGTTCAATCGGATCACGGGCGGCTCTTTTGCCGGCATCAGGGCGGAGTTCGCCGAAGACGGACGGCCGGTGATCGTGGGCGTGCGGTCGGGCGGCGGGGATATCGTCACCGTGGAAGGCATGAGCGACGGGACGGCCGATCAACTCTACCTGGCGCTGAGATTGGCGGGGTTGGACGCCTATCTGATTAACAACGAACCGCTGCCGCTGATTGTCGACGACATCCTGATCATGTTCGACGACGACCGTGCCGCCGCGACGCTCCAGGTCTTGGCGGAACTCTCGCACAAGACCCAGGTGATTTTTTTCACCCATCACCGCCACCTCGTGGAACTGGCCGAAAAAACCATCGACGCTTCAGAGCTGATCTTGCATACGCTCGAGCGTTAGGGCTCCATGACTTGGGGGAATCAAGATCGATTGTCATCGAATCTTGAATGGAGGGTCGGTTTCTGACCCGGAAATTGAGCCGAGAACCACTTAGACCGTTTCATTGACGCATTGCTTATTCAGAGGAGTTGCCCTATGCTTTGCAAGCCTTGCACCCGGCTTATCGTCATCAGCGTCTTATTTCTTTTTGTCGGCATGGCCCAGGCCGACTTCGAGTCGGAGGTCATCGAACTGGTCAATATCGAGCGCGAAGCCCGCAACCTGCACCCGCTCAGCTACAACCTGGAACTGACCGTTGCGGCCAGACGGCATTCACAGGACATGGGCGATCAGAACTACTTTGACCATACGAGCCTGGACGGGCGAAAGTTTTTCGAGCGCATCATCGATGCGGGTTATGATTACCGGAACTGCGGTGAAAACATCGCGGCTGGCTATGCGACCCCCGCGGCTGTTGTCGACGGTTGGATGAACAGCGACGGCCACCGTGCCAACATTCTCGATCCGGATTACTGCGATATCGGCGTCGGTTACGCCGTCGTGAACGTTAGTGACTTCTATCACTACTGGACCCAGGATTTCGGCCGACGCGCCGGTGTGACCCAATGCCCCGTGCCGGTTGCCGTCCCGCCTGCGACGGAAATACCGGTTACCGCTCCGCCTGCGACGGAAATACCGGCGACCAGCGGCGCGATTGATACCGGCAGCGGCGGGGGTGGAGGAGGGTGTTTCATCGGATGTTTGTCGGCATCGGGGAAGATCGGTGCACTCTTGAAGAATTTCTTCGGCCTGCGTACACGGTGCATTGCCGTCGACGGGGCCGAGGATCGGGATCGACCAAAGGAAGAGGACCAGAGAACCCATTTGAATGTGGAACTCTATTAGTAGTTGAAACCACCTAAAAAGGGATACCGCGGTCATGCCACCGAAAGCAATGACCAGTGCCGACCTCCGGAAGTTCATCGCGGCGCATCACATCGATGCCACTATTTTGCACCTGGATGCGCACACGTCTACGGTCAGCGACGCGGCGCGGGAACTTGGGGTCGACACCGACCAGATCATCAAATCACTCGTTTTTATGATCGAAAATAAACCGCTGCTGGTGATCAACAACGGAACGGCGCGCGTGGACCGGAAGAAACTGGCAACGCTCCTCGGTGTGGGCCGCAAGCGGGTCAAATTTGCCAGCGCCGAGCAGGCCCTGGCCATCACCGGCTTCGTGGTGGGCAGCATGCCGCCCTTCGGTCATCGGCAGATGTTGCGCACGCTGGTGGCACCGGCCATTACCCGGCTGGATCTGATTTTCGGTGGCGGCGGCGATGTCGACGCCATGATGCGGCTGACGCCGGCTGACCTGGTGCGCGTGACCGGAGCAGAAATTACGGACCTGTCCGAATAGGGGGGATGTTTCGAATGAAAGGCGGTAATTCGGCGGCCGGAACTCTCGGCGAAAGAGGTCAAAACAAAGCGGGAGGTTGGATACCGTTCGGTGTTATCGACCGCCGCCAGGCGGTTGTCAGGTGGTGTAGCCTGCCGTCACTTCTGACGGTGCTGCTGATGTTGGGATTGATCTTGTCAGGAGCGCCGGTTCGGGCCGGCGCTCTCGACGGTAGCCGGTTTTTCTTCAGCGGCGACGGGCGGATCGACCTTTTGAGCGAAAAAAACGGGCACTCGTTTGCCGGCCTTTACCGCCACGGAGCGCAACGCTACGATGAAACGGCCCTCCAGACCATTTGCCGCGTCTTCGATGCACCCTACGATCCGGAGCTGTCCAACCTGTCCCTGAGGCTGCTCGAATTTCTCGACTTTCTGCAGGACAGCTTTCACCGGGAGGCGAAGATCACGATCACCTCCGGATACCGCAGCCCGGAATACAATACCAGGGTGCGCAACCGGGGCGGCCTGGCGGCCAAGGCCAGCCTCCACCAATATGGCATGGCCGCCGACATCAAAATGGAAGGGGTGCCGGCGAGGCGCGTTTGGAATTCGGTCAAGACGCTCGGTTTCGGGGGCGCCGGTTACTATCACGGCGACACGGTCCACATCGACGTGGGGCCGGCGCGATCCTGGGATGAAACAACTTCGGGCGTCGGAACCGGTATTTCGGACGACAACAAGCTGATCGGCCTCGCGAGCGAGTATGACCGCTACCGGCCGGGGGAAATGGTGACCCTGCGTTTCATCCGCATGACGGCTTTTCCGATCGGTGTGGCATCCGAATTTGCCCTCGACCGCCGGATCGGGCCGGACGGCGCAAAGAAAACGGTCAAATTCACACCATCTTTAAAGATAGCGGCGGGTCCTGCCTGCCCGGAGTTTGAAGATATCGACCAGATGGCGTCCATCCGCTGGCGGTTGCCGGACGATCTGTCGCCTGGCCGATACACGGTTCGGGCGCGGTTCTGCGGCATCGAATGGAAGGGCATGCCGCCGGAAATCGCAACCCCTGAGTTCGTGATCGTCCGGCCCTGAGTCGGAACCCGCTACCTGAAAAATCGTAAGCGTTCACAGGGCACCGCATCTGCTTTGTTGTCGGGCACTTGAAGTACAAAAGTACATCTGCGGCACTCTGTAAACGCTTACAATTAGGTGGTTTGAAGCGCATCGGACCTTGCAACCCTTTGAACGGTTACGAAAAATCCTCATAATCGGCCTCGAGAACATCCGCGCCTTTGTTCGAGATTCCGGCTCCGAGCGAGCAGCACCGCACTGTGCCATACGCTTTTTCAGCACGAAACCGACCATCCGCCACCATTGAGCGGTTTCGGGCGAGGTCCTATCCTGCTATCCTGCAATTATAGAAATGAAAGATATTCGCTTGACAACGGACCAACACGATGGCCACTATAATAACAATTTGAACCGGTTATTGCGCGTCCATTTCCAGGGTAAAGCCCACTTGTGCCGTCTGGTTATCCACGGAAGAACGCCAACTAAAGGAGGGGAGATACATAATGCGACGAAACATTTTACAATGGTTTGTTTGTGCCGTTTTCTGCAGCGTTCTGGCGGTTTCCTGCGCCGGCACCCGGATGTCGCAGACCTGGGTGGATGAGGCCCGGCGAGGGAAACCGGTAGCGGATGTCCTGGTGATCGTCATAGCGGACAAAACCAAGAACCGGGAAGCCTTCGAGCACAAGTTCGTTCAGCAGTTGAAGGCCGCCGGGGTCGAGGCCGTTTCGAGCGCGGATGTCATCCCCATGCCACGCGACCTCAAGCTGGAAAAGGACGTTATTCTGCAGGCGGTTGACAAATACGGAAATGACGCCGTCATCATATCGCATTTGACCGGCCTGGATAAAAAAGAAGTCTTCACCCGCACCGGTCCGATATACGGTGGTTACTACAACTACTACGGCTATACGTTTGAAGCTGTCCAGGATCCGGGTTTCTACAGCGAGATCGCCACCGTTCGACTGGAGACCAATCTTTACGATGTGAAAACGGAACAGCTTTTGTGGTCCGGGCAGTCGCAATCAGAGGATGTTCAATCGATCAACAAGCTCATCGATGAAGTGATAGCGCTGGTCATAAAGGATTTGCAAAAGAACAAGCTGCTTCCGACCCAGAGTTAACGCTAACGATCCCAAACAACAAGGCAAAGCGTGATTATCACTTAGGGCTCACTCAAAAATAACTTCACATTTTGGACGCCGATGCATCCCGTCCGCCCGCGTTGCTAAAACTCGGAATATCCAGATATTCCTGCGTTTTAACGCCTTGTCGGACGGGCGCCTCAACGCTCAAAATTGCGAATTTATTTTTTCGTGAACCCTTAGGGACGAAAATCGGCAAATCCAGAGCGGGTTTTCTTTAGATCTGCCGCGCGGCCATAAATTGACTTCAAATCTTCGATGATCAAATAGAGGCAGGGAACCAGCGCCAGTGTGATCAAGGTCGAGAACAAAACGCCGAATCCCAATGACACGGCCATCGGAATGAGAAAGCGCGCCTGGCGGGAGGTCTCGAATATCATAGGAGTGAGTCCGCCGAAGGTGGTCAGGGTGGTCAAAATGATGGGGCGAAAGCGCTGTAAAGCGGCCTGAAGAATAGAGGCGTAGGGTGGTAAACCACTGCGGCGCCTGCGGTTGGCCGCATCGATAAGCACCAGCGAATCGTTGATGACCACCCCTGTCAAGGCCAAAACCCCGAACATGCTGATGACGCTCAGGCTGTAGCCCATGATCATGTGGCCGATAACCGCCCCGACGATTCCGAATGGAATCGACGCCATGATGATGGCCGGTTGCACGTAGCTGTTCAGGGGCACCGCCAGCATGGCGTAAATTATCAGGAGAACGATCGCCAGACCCTTGAACAGGCTTTCCATGCTCTTGCGCTGATCGGCCTGGCGGCCTTCGAAACTGAAACCCAGCCCGGGATATCGACTCTGCAGGGTGGGCAACGTATCGGCTTTGACAGCGGCCAGGATTTCCCCGGCCTTGCTGCGGGGCCTCACGTCGGCCGTAACGGTTACGATACGGCGGCCGTCACGGCGGTTGATATCGGTGTAGGCCCGGCCGCGATTGACATTTACCGCGGATCGGAGCGGCAGTTCTCCCCCGACCGGTGTGCGCAGGATCATCTCTTCGAGATTGTACTCTGATATGCGCTCCTGTTTCGGCAGTCGCACCATGACCTTGATTTCGTTGCGGCCGCGCTGCTGGCGCAGGGCCTCGGCGCCGTAAAAGGCGTGCCGCACCTGCC
>JARFQH010000304.1 GCA_029287875.1 Desulfobacteraceae bacterium
GAGGCCGCGGCATGGCGGATGAAGGTAAACGGAACGGCCGCGATGAGAACGAGCACGGCAAAGAAATGCAGGCGGATCATCATCTGCATGAAGACCGGCGAGGCCGGGGATATCAGGGAAAAAAACCATCCAAAGGGCGACGGCCAAGGAAACCCGTCGCCTCGGAGGATGCTCAGCCGCGCGCCTTCGGCCATAAACCCGGAGACAAGGATGACCAGCAGCAGAACCATGGGCAGCATGGTGCGCGTGGGTCCTTCGGCATCCGTGCTTCCCATGCGTCGAACCAGCAGGAACAGGGTGCCGATCAACAGCGCGATGCCCGCCAGGTCTTGAATCAGGTGGAGCAGTTTGGCCGGCGCCTGGGGGATGATGAACCCGAACTGGGCTAAAATGATGACGAGCAGAGGGATTATGACGCCCCAGAAGGCTGCCAGATGCGCCCCCCCCACCGACGGCCGATTCAGGATACCCTGATGGGCCAAGACAGATGCCATCAGTCCTTGCCAATCACCAGAGATGCCGGCGGGTTTCTTTGTCCGCCACATCGACCATCGCCGGACCAAACCGACCGCCATGATGAGGAACGCCGCTGCGACCAATAACAAATCGAATGATGTTAACAATGCCTTCAACACGTATCTCCTCAATAGCTGAATTACAGTTTAGTTTAAACGATTTGATCCTACGGTTTTAACCGTCTATTTCGATTTTCCGAGGAATCTGTCGAAAACGAGGTTCAGAAATTTTCCCAGGAGTACGATCAGGCCGAAGGCGACAAAGACCTGATAGATCGATGCGGCGGCAAAAACGATCGGCTGTGTCTTTATATCCGGTTTGGGATGTATATACCCCCACATGGCGCCGGCCGCATCCGGGGAAAGGTGGCACTTGTAGCAATCCTGTTCGTCGATCGGTGCCGACTCACCGTGGACAGCGGCGCCCTGATGACATCCCAGACAATTATCTTTATTGTAAGCGGTTGCGAAATCCCCTTTGTTGTGGGAAGCAATCTGGTAAGAGGG
The DNA here is from genome assembly GCA_029287875.1 of Desulfobacteraceae bacterium. Classification (GTDB taxonomy): domain Bacteria; phylum Desulfobacterota; class Desulfobacteria; order Desulfobacterales; family SG8-13; genus JARFQH01. Next base: position 1,023 of record JARFQH010000304.1, read on the forward strand.
AAACCACGAAAAAAAATCGGTTTCACCGGATGCCGCCGGATGACACCCGGCGCAGGTGGTTGCCAGTTGATCGGGATGGACGGCGGACGCCGGATCGGTTTTGGAAAGCATGTGATGCCGGGTGTGGCAGTCGTGGCACTTGGGGCGCTGTTCTTCCGGCCCGTTCAGGCCGTGCCGGTTTTCCTGCTCGTGGCAGTCACCGCAGTCAACGGCCCCGGCACCCACTTCGCTCTGATGCGTATCATCAACTACACCGGTGTGGCAGTCCTGACAGGTAAGTTCCTGACCATGGACGGAGGCTTGATATTCGTCGACGTTGATATGCCGATCGCTTTCCTCGCTTCCCATGCGGTGGCATTCGATGCAGGCCTCATCGGTATAGTCCGTTGCGGTCTCGACTTCGGATGCCCGAATGGGGCCAACCACCAGCAGGGTGATGACCAAGGTGCAGCCCAAGATGGATTGACAAAGATATCGATTCATTTCTGGTCCTCGATTCGGGAGATCAACAGGGGCAGGATTTCACGGACATCGCCGACCACACCCAGATCGGCAAACCGAAACATCCTGGCCCTCGGGTTGAGATCGATGGCAATGACCTGCTGAGATTTTTCCATGCCCGCCGTGTATTCATTAGCACCCGAGATGCCGCAGTTGATGATCAATCGGGGGGAGACATACTTGCCGGTCTGGCCAATCTGGCGTTCGTAGGGCAGTTCGCCCCAGTCGATGATGGGCCGGGTGCCGCCCACCGATCCGCCGATGGCCCGGGCCAATGCATGGATGACATCAAAGGAGTCTCCTTTGCCGACGCCCCGGCCCCCGGCCACGATAATATCGGCCTCTTCCAGGTCCAGGTCTTCGGGCGCGGCCTCGATCACCTGCACGGTGCGGGTTTTCAGGTCGTCGTAGGGATCCGGTAACGGGATATTGATCACCGTGGCCGCCTCCTCCCGGTCGGGTTCCGTTTCGAAGAGCACGGACGGCAGAAACAGGACAATGGGGGACGGGCGGATGTCGAGTGCCACGTCTTCGAAGAGATACCCATTGGCCACCGGTCGAATGGCCCGGGCGGTGCCGTCGGCCGCCATGGAAAAATCCATGGCCCGGGTGACCAGAGCCGTCTTCATCATGGCGGCCACCCGCTGGGCCAGGTCTTCCGTTTCCGATGACTGGGCCATGAGCAGACAGGCCGGATTTTCTTTTTGAACGAGATCAAATAATGCCCGGCCGAAGATTTCACCCTGGTAGCGAGTCATCCGGGCGTCGGCGACATGCAGCACCCGGTGCACGCCATAGGCGCCCAGCGCGGCCAGCACCGATTCGGGCGCAGGTCCAAGAGCAACGGCTGTTACCTGGCCCGCATCGCCCAGTTGTGCCATCAGCCGCCTGGCCTCGGTGACGAGGCCGTAGGTGGCGTCCTCGATCTCCTCGTCTCTTTGTTGAACGAATACCCAGATATCAAACATGGCCCCTCCTGGTGCCCATCCTTGGTAAATTTATGACACTGTTGAGTGTCCAGACACCTCCTATATGGTTCTGCCGATGCGATGACCTTCGATAATGGCCATGTCCGTTTTCCGGGGCGCCACACAATCGCCGACCCGGTATAGTTCATCCACTTTGCCCTTCAGCTCAAAATAAAGGCTGTCGTTGGCGACGTTCCCCGCGGCCAGCACCACCGTATCGTAACCGTCGAAATCGAACAATTCGTTGGAATAGACGTTCAGCCCCTTAACCAGGGTACCCTGAATCTCGAGCACCGCGATGTCGGGTGTAAAGGTCACCCCTTTTTTGGCAAGCCGGTTGCGGGTGAGGTAGAGATCCTGAAGGGGGCCCAGGGCCGATCCGATGAAGAGCGCCGCGGTAAGCATGTGAACCTGTTTGCCGCGATCCGCCAGAAGCTCCGCCGTGCCGGTGGCTTGATGGTGGCCGTCCTGGTCGATGAGAAGCACCTTGTCGCCGGCCTCGATCTCATCGGTTAGGATCTGAACGGTGGTCACCACCTGAGGCGGACCGTATTCGCCGGGAAACGGCGCGGTTTTAGGGGTCGAGCCGGTGGCGATCACTACCACATCCGGTCGTTCTTTGAGCACCATCTCTGCGGTGGCCTCGACGCCCAACCGGATGTCCAGTTCGAGCTTGTTCAACTGGCTCACCAACCAGCGGGTGACGCCGGTAATCTCCTGGCGCCCGGCCGCTTTCCCGGCAATGATGTTCTGGCCGCCGACTTCATCGGCCTTTTCGAGCAGGACGACGCGATGTTTTCGCAGGGTGGCCGCCCGGGCCACTTCAAGACCGGCGGGTCCCGCACCCACCACCACGACTTTTTTAGGAGTTTCGGCGGGTTTGAGGGTGTCGATGCCAAGGGCTTCTTCTTCGCCGGCAGCCGGGTTGTGCAGGCATCCCAGGCGGTAGCCGAGTCCCATGCGGGCGATGCACCCCTGGTTGCAGGCAATGCAGTTCCGGATGTCGTCCGTCCGGCCTTCCATGGATTTGTTGGGCAGCTCCGGATCACAGATCAGGGCCCGCACCATGCCGATCATATCAGCCTGGCCGTCTTCCAGGATCTTTTCCGCCAGATGCGGATCGTTGATCCGGTTGGTGCAGAATACCGGCAGGTTGACTACCGACCGCATACCGGCGGACAAGGGCACTGTATACGCCAGCGGGGTGTGCATCGAGCCTTCCACCAGAAACAGATTGTAGAAGGTGCCCAGGCTGAGGTCCAGGAAGTCGAGTTGACCGGACGCCTCAAGCCGTATGGCCACCTGCTTGGCATCTTCATGGGTGAGCCCGCCCCGGGGGTGCATCTCATCGGCATTGAGTCGAATCCCGAGTGTAAAATCGGGTCCAATCGCCTTGCGGACCGCATCGATGGCTTCGAGGACGAAACGGCAACGGTTCTCCATGCTTCCACCGTAGGCGTCCTGCCGGTGATTGGTCAGGGGCGATAAAAATTGACGCATCAGGGAGCTGTGGCCCAATTGCAGTTCGATGCCGTCAAACCCGCCTTCCACTGCATTCTTGGCGCAGATGGCGAAATATTCGATGCATTCCTGGATATCTTCGAGCTCCATGGCCTTGCAGGTTTCCCGAAAAATGGGATCCTTGCCGGTTGACGGTCCCCACACCGGCAAGCGGGAAATCTTACCGTCCCCCTGCATACCATTGTGGTTGAGCTGAGCGAAGATTTTGGTGTCGTAATCGTGAATGGCAGTGGTCAACCGTTTGAAACCCGGAATCACTTCCGGTTCATAGACATCCACCAGCTTGTCATAAGGGTGGTCCGTGGGATGGATCCCCATCTCCTCCGTAGTGATCAAACCGACGCCGCCTTTGGCCCGCTCCCGGTAATAATAGATGTGCCGGTCGCTGATCAGATTATCCACCGCATAGTTGGTCATATGAGCGGCGAAATGGATCCGGTTGGGCACCACCGTAGCGCCGATTTTGAGTGGTGAAAAAAGATATTTGAATTCGCTCACAGCAGTTCTCCCACCTGTCTGCCTTCGATAATCGCCATGTCAATTCCCCTTGGCGCAACGCAATCCCCGGTTCGGTAGACTTCTTTGACCTGACCCTTCAGCTGGTGATAGAGGTCGTCATCGACCGTATTGCCCACATCCAGTACCACCGTATCGTAGCCGTCGAAGAGGATGGATTCGTTGGTGTAAATGTCCCGTGCCTTGACCCGCAATCCGCCGGCGCTTGAATCGATTTCCAGGATATCCAGATCGGTTCTGAAGGTGGCGCCCTTTTGCAGCAGGCGCTGACGACCCAGGTAAAGCTCCCCGCGGGGGGCCAGTTCGAT
>JARFQH010000255.1 GCA_029287875.1 Desulfobacteraceae bacterium
TCGATGTCCTCGGCCGTGATGTGGTAGTGGGTGACGGCCCTGATCCGGCGCTTCCCGGTAGGTAGGACGTGGATTCCCTCCGCGGCGAGCATTGTGGATAGACGTTCGGCCGGCAGATCGTCTATCTTGCTGTCGAAGAAGACGATGTTTGTTTTCACGCGTTCAAGATCGATGGAGATGTTTCTCAATTCGGCCAGGGCCTCGGCCAGGCGCCGGGCTGTGGCGTGGTCTTCGGGCAGCCGCACGGTCATTTCTGTCAGTGCCACGATGCCGGCGGCGGCCAGCACCCCGGCCTGGCGCATGCCGCCGCCGAGAACTTTGCGGGCCCTGCGGGCCTTATCGATGAATGACCGGGTCCCGCAGACCACGGAGCCGACCGGCGCAGCCAGTCCTTTGCTCAAACAAATGCTGACTGAATCCGCCGGATCCGCCAGCTCTGCGGCCGTAACGCCGAGTGCTGCGGCGGCGTTGAACAGCCGCGCCCCGTCCACGTGCACCTTCAGAGCGCAGCGGCTCGCCAGTTGGCGGACCGACCGCAGGTAAGCCGTATCCAGGGGGCTGCCGTAACAGCGGTTGTGGGTGTTCTCGAGGACGATCAGACGGGTTCGGGGAAAATGGACGTTGTCCGGTCGTATGGCTGCTTCGATGTCCTCCAGGAGGATTTTTCCATCGGTCTGATTGGGGACGGTGCGGGGGTGGATGCTCCCGACTGCGGCCGATCCACCTTGTTCATAGTAGAATATGTGCGCCTGATCGCCCAAAACCATCTCGTCTCCCCGACCGCAGTGGGTCAACTGACTGACGAGGTTGGCCATTGTTCCGCTGGCCACAAAAAGCCCGGCTTCCTTCCCGAGCCGTTCGGCTGCCAGTTCCTCCAGACGTCTGACGGTGGGATCTTCGCCGAAGACATCGTCTCCGACTTCCGCCGTCGCCATTGCCTGACGCATCGATGACGTCGGCAGGGTGATCGTGTCTGACCTCAGGTCGACCTGTCGGTTGCTCATTTCCTGCTCCTCTGCTCGCTTGGTCGTGTTTTCAGCTTCTGGACGTTTACTCATTATATGATATCGGGCCCGCCGACAAGAAATTTATAAGCGTTCACAGGGCACCGCATCTGCTTTGTTGTCGGGCACTTGAAGTACAAAAGTACGTCTGCGCACCCGACGCCTTGCATCTGCGGCACCCTGTAAACGCTTACAATAGGTGGTTTGAAGCGCATCGGACTTTGCAACCCTGTGAACGGTTACAGAAATTTCACTCCAAGACCCGTTTAGGATCGCTTCCGGTTTCAAGGCGTTCCTTGACGAACCGCTCCGGAACCGTGTAATAGAAAACGCAAGCGTGCACGAAGAGTGTTTTAGGGTCACGGTAAGAAATAATTTCAAACGATTGCGCCGGATTATCCTCGATGAAAGGGAGCAGATCATGGGCAAACTCTTGTGGCAGCCATCGGAGCAAAGAATCAAGGCCAGCAACATGTATCGTTTCATGAATGTGATCAACGAGCGATATGACCGGAATTTCATGGAATACGAGGCCCTTTACCGGTGGTCGATCGAAAACATTCCCGATTTTTGGGCCTCCCTGTGGGATTTTGCCGGCGTTATCGCATCTGCACCCTACGAGCAGGTGATCGATGATCTGAACAAGATGCCGGGGGCCAAATGGTTTACGGAGGCCCGGCTCAACTTCGCCGAGAACCTCTTGCGCTATCGGGATGACCGGTTGGCCCTGGTCTTCAAGAGCGAGGCTCAGGAGGCCGTTTACCTGACCTATGCCGAACTCTATCGCGAGGTGTCGCGATTGGCCAAAGCTCTCAAACAGGCCGGTGTGCAAGCCGGCGACCGGGTCGTGGGATTCATGCCCAACATGCCCCAGGCGATCATTGCGATGCTGGCGGCAACGAGCATGGGCGCCGTCTGGTCTTCCTGCTCGCCGGACTTCGGCATAAAGGGAGTTCTCGACCGCTTCGGACAGATACGACCCAGGGTGCTCTTCACGGCCGACGGGTATTCTTTTAAAGGCAAACAGCTCGACTCGCTGGAGCGGATCGGCACCATCTTGAAACAGCTTCCGTCCATCGAGAAAGTCGTCGTGGTTCCCTACACGCAGGTGGATCCTGATATCAGCGGCGTGCCCAATGCAGTGATGTTCAACGATTTCATCGCCCCGGAACCCGATCCCGACATCGAATTCGAACAGCTGCCCTTCGACCATCCATTGTACGTCATGTATTCTTCGGGCACCACCGGTTTGCCCAAGTGCATGGTCCAGTGCGCCGGCGGCATTTTGATCCATCATCTGAAGGAGCTGATGCTGCACACGGATTTAAAGAGAGAAGACAGAATTTTTTACTTCACCACCTGCGGGTGGATGATGTGGAATTGGCTGACCAGTTCTTTGGCCGTTGGGGCCACCGTGGTGCTCTTCGACGGCAACCCGTTTCACCCCCATCCCGGTGCGCTGTGGGAGATGGCCCAGAACGAAAAGCTCACGGTTTTCGGTACCAGCGCCGGTTACATTGCGGCTTTGCAGAATGCCGGTGTCAAACCCGGCCAAACTTATGACCTCACGTCCCTAAGGGCCTTGCTTTCCACTGGTTCGCCGCTCTCGATCGAAGGATTCGATTTCATCTACAGCGACGTCAAATCCGATTTGCAGCTGGCGTCGATTTCGGGCGGCACGGATCTCAACGGCTGTTTCGCGCTGGGAAACCCGATGGGCCCGGTCTACGCCGGCGAGCTTCAGTGCCGGGGGCTGGCCATGAAAGTGGAGGCCTACGACGAAAACGGTCGTCCGGTGATCGGCAAGCAGGGTGAGCTGGTGTGCTCTAAGCCGTTTCCATCCATGCCGATCTACTTCTGGGACGATCCGGACGGCACCAAATATCACAGCGCCTATTTTGACGTGTATCCCAATGTATGGCGGCACGGGGACTTCATCATGATCAACGATCACGGGGGGGTCACCATCTACGGCCGCTCGGACGCTACGTTGAACCCCGGCGGCGTGAGGATCGGTACGGCTGAAATATACCGCCTGGTGGAGCAGATCGAAGAGGTCGAGGACAGTGTCGTGGTGGGGCAGAACTGGAAAAATGACGTGCGGGTGATCCTGTTTGTCAAAATGGCACAGGGATGCCGGCTGACCGACGACATCAGGAACAAGATTCTGCGCATGATCCGCGAAAACGCTTCGCCGCGCCACATGCCGAAGAAGATTATCAGTGTTCCGGCCGTCCCCTACACCCTCAACATGAAAAAGGTCGAGCTGGCGGTGAAGAAAATGATCGAGGGCAAGCCGGTGCTCAACCGCGATGCCTTGAGCAATCCGGATGTCCTCGAATTTTACGGGAACCTGAAGGAGCTGCAGGAGGATTAACACGAAATCATGGCCGAGGCCTTCACAATTCATTCGATTGGCGTGATCCACAACACTGACGACGAGGTTCGGATCGAGATCTATCCACCTTACACGGCGGGGCTGCTGGGGTTGGCGCAGTTTTCACACATCTACGTGCTGTATTGGCTGCACCTCAACGACACGCCTGAGGCGCGCGGCATCCTGCAGGTTCAACCGCGCAAAAATCCCGCCAATCCGCTGACCGGCGTTTTTGCGACCCATTCGCCGCGCCGGCCGAATCCTATCGCCCTGTCGCGATGTCGCATCAGAGAGGTCACTCTCGACGGCATTCTGGTCGATCAAATCGATGCCCTTGACGGTTCACCGGTCATCGACATCAAATCCTTTTTTCCCCACGACGACAAGGGGCCGGTCAAGGTTCCCGACTGGCAATAACCTTGCGCGGGTTTTCGCCGTCGGGGATCGCCGTCGACAACACAGCCATGCCAGTCGATCTCGTCGGTCAGATAGAGCACATCACCTACACCAGCGAAGAAACCGGTTACACGATCGCCCGGGTAAAGGTCGAGGGGCGGCCGGACCCGATCACCGTTGTCGGTGGCCTGTTGGCCCCGACTCCCGGTGAAGTTCTCCGAATGACCGGCGAATGGGTGCGCCATCCCAAGTACGGCGAACAGTTCCGGGTCGAGCAGTATCAAAGCAGCATTCCCGCCACCGCCGACGGTATTCGAATTTACCTTGGATCCGGTATGATCAAAGGCCTCGGACCGGTAATGGCCCGCCGGATCGTCAAAAAATTCGGCCGGGACACCCTGGAGATCATCGAAGGGGCCATCGAGCGCCTGGCCGAAGTCGAGGGGATCGGCAAAAAGCGCATCGCCATGATCAAAGCGGCCTGGGACGACCAGAAGGAAATCCGGGATGTCATGATCTTTCTGCAGTCTCACGGCGTGAGTTCGGGGTACGCGACCAAGATATTCAAGCGCTACGGCAACCGGTCGATTGCCGTGGTCAAGCAGAATCCCTACCGACTGGCGTCCGATATCTTCGGCATCGGTTTCAAAACAGCCGATCGCATCGCGCAGCAGCTCGGTTTCCTGCCGGATTCCGAACTTCGGGTGGCGGCCGGGATCCTCTATGTGCTCGATCTGTTGTCCGGCGACGGCCACGTTTACGCTCCCCGGGAACACCTCGTGGCCGAGTGTCGCAAGGTACTGAACATCGACCATGAGAACGTACTCAAGGCGCTCGACAAGTTGATTACCGAACGGCGGATCGTCCTCGAGGATATCGAAAAAAACAAGGGCAGCGCCGGGCAGAAAGAGTCGGCGGTCTATCTGACCCATTTCTTTGTATGCGAGACCGGTCTTGCCGAGCGCTTGAAATTTCTCCGGACGGCACCCAGGAGCCTGCGTCCAGTCCGGGTCGAAGATGCCCTGGCATGGGTGCAGAAGCGGCTGGCCATCGGGCTGGCCGAAAAACAGGTCAGTGCCGTCAGGGCCGCACTGACGGAAAAGGTACTGGTGATCACGGGCGGTCCGGGAACCGGCAAGACCACCATCATCAACGCGGTTCTACAGATTTTCACGCGGATGGGTGTCAGGGTTCTGATGGCGGCGCCCACCGGGCGGGCGGCCAAGCGCATGAGCGAGGCCTGTGGA
>JARFQH010000274.1 GCA_029287875.1 Desulfobacteraceae bacterium
GTATCACCGCCGAGCGGTTTTCGGCGGCATACAACCGCTGGGCGGCGGTCCTTTTTTTCTGAATGCTGACATCGCCGGCATCCACGAAATCCACGGCTTTCACCTCACAGAACCGGACGCACTGGGGGTCGCCGTCGCACAGGTCGCATTTGATGACTTTGCGGTCGATGGTGTTGAAGTTCATGGCGCCGAAAGGACAGACGGACACGCAGGTGCGGCAGCCGATACAGACGGTGTAGTCGACGGTCACACGGCCCAATTCCTCTTCGCGGGAAATAGCGCCCACCGGGCAGCCGATCAGGCAGGGCGCATCCTGGCACTGCTGGCATGACATCGGGATGTACACGCCCTCGGCCTCCCACTTGATCACCCGGATGCGGCTGCGGACCGGATTGGAAATCCCGTCGTGTTTAACGGAACACACCAGCTCGCACAGGCGGCACCCGGTGCATTTTTCGTGGTCGATCTTCAGAACCTTTTCCATCTCGTTCTCCTTTCGCAATACAGCCCGCCGGGTTAGAGCATGTGGGACGGTTCATTTTCGAGGCCGAGCCGTTGCAGGGTTTCCGGCTTTGGAACGCCGTTTTCGTCCAGGCCTTTGTGCGTGTAGAAATCATCGATCATCTGCTTGAACTTTTCGCGGTCGATCTTGCGGCCGACCACGTCGGGCGCGCCGCGCCGGCAGGGCTCGTCGAAGTAGCGATGATTGAGCATGTCGCCTTTTTTCAAATCATTGCGCGTCAGCCCTTCCCGCAGATTGAAAAGCCGTTCGATCATGTTGCAGCGCTCGGCGATCGTCCAGATGTCGGTGGGCGTCAGTTCCAGTCCGGTGTTCAGGTAAAGGACCTTGGGCCAGTCTTCGAAGTTCGGCAGGGTCGCGCCTAAAAATACCGTGTGATACTTGCAGATGCCCAGGCAGTCCACGGCCATGTAACAGTTCTCCTGCCAGAAAACCTGCCAGGCCTTGCCGTCGTAAGCGGTGTGCTCCGAGCTGAGCGGTCCGTCATAGGGTACCGGGTTGCCGTAAATTTTTCGCAGGACCGGTTCGGGCAGATGATACAGGTCGATCGCCGGGCGACTGCGCAGGTGGTCCGAACCTCTGGATGCGGTGGCGATGTTGAGGGCCAGCGCCGGGGTTCCTCGTTCGTCCGAGTGCAGGTTGTTCATGCCTTTGACCTGGATGAGATAGTCGAAGGCATCGTTGCCGATCTTTTCGGCTGCGGGAATGCCCCCATCGGCCAAGGTGTCGCCCAGCCAGCCTTTTCTGAGACAGATCCGGTGAAGCATTTCGAGGACTGCTTCGTCGTTGCCGAACCGAAGGTCGAGGCCATCGGTCTGCTTGTCGGTCAGAATCCCTTTTTCGCGAAGTTCCATGGCCCAGGCGATGATGCTGCCGATCTCGAGGTTGTCGACGCCGTATTGGTTGACCAGGTGATTGCCCGTGAGAACCGTGACGGCGTTGGTGCAGTCGGGCAGGGCGCCGAAGGCCCCCTGAGAGGTGTACTCGGGCCCCTCGTCGTACTTTCCGGCGTAAGGGCCGGAAGGGATCTTGTACTGCGCCCGGCAGTGCACCTGGCAGCCGAAACAGCCGGTCATGTGATGCGGGCCTATGGTTTCGGTGGCGATCTCGTCCAGTCGTTCGGGCTCGATGTCGTCGGCGTATTCGCACTGGTTGTACTGAAAGTTGCGGGTGCGCAGTCCACCCCAGGAATTGGTGGCGCCCCAGATGAAGGGGGTGCCGAGGGTGCCCTGGGTCTGGTTGACCTTGGCGCTGGTGATCTGGTCGATGAAGCGCTTGTTGTATTCCAGGGCTTCGGCCGGCCGGGCGATTTTTATGTCCAGCGTGCCGCGGGCGGCGACGGCCTTGAGATTTTTCGATCCCATCACGCACCCCATGCCTGTGCGACCGGCGGCGTTTTTGATGCCGGTCCTCACATTGGCGTAACGCACGAGGTTTTCACCGGCCGGCCCGATGACACAGCTCTTGATTTCCTCGTCACCGAGTTCTTCCCGGATGGCCCACTGGGTGTCGGTCGTCATGCGGCCCCATAGGTGTCCGGCGTCCCTGATCTCGACGGTGTTGTTGTGGATGAAGAGATAGACCGGCGATTCGGCTTTGCCGGTGATGACCAGGTGGTGAAAACCGGCCCAGGCCATTTCGGGTGCAAAGAACCCGCCCATGTTGGCGCTGCCGAGCAGACCTGTCAACGGCGATTTGGCCATGATGTGGGTGCGGGCCGTGGCCGAAGCGCAAGTGGCGGTCAGAATCCCGCCACTGATGATCAGTGCGTTGCCCGGTCCCAGAGGATCGCAGCCTTTTTGGGTGTGATTGTAAAGCAGATAGGCATCGAGACCCCGGCCCCCGAGATATTTTTTGCGCACATCCAGCGGAATGGGTTTGACCTCGACTTCTCCGGTGGACAGATCGATGAAGGCAATTTTTCTATTCAACGCCATGATGGGATCCCTCCTTTTTCACCAGTGCTTCTTGCGCGAGTTTGCGATTCACATCCCAGACCGGTCCGCGAATGCGGGGGAAATCGGGCCGGATCCAATAAACCCGGAATTCCATGCCGCATTCCGGACATTTGACCTGTTTCTGGCCGGCTCCCGGCTGGAGCCTGCCCATACAGCTGGGGTTGTGGCAGCGAAACTTGCCGTATGTTCGGGTTTGGCGGAGACTTTCAGCGGTTGACTGGCGCTCTTTGTCGATGGCCATGACAGGCTCCTTTCAATGAATGGGCGGCGAATATCGGTTGTCTGCTAATGAGTTCTCTATGATGAACGAATGAGTACGGTTACCCTAACAGATATTGCAGCCTTGTCAAGTTAAATTTGCTCAGAATGGCCATATCTTGTTATTACTGGTTAATTTTGGGTTGACAAGTCCACAAACTATCGTATAACCTGGATGAATAAATGTTCAGTATGGAGAACAATGACCGATATTTACAAAGCGCCAATCGTCGGAAAAGCGTTTCAGGTTCTGCGCCTCATTGCCAGAAAACATAACGGCCTGACGCTCAGCGACGTGGCCCGGGAATTGGGGATCGGCAAGAGCACCGTCCACGGCATTGTCTCGGCCCTGGAAGAGGAGGGGGCCCTTATGCGGGACCCTCGGACTAAAAAGTTTACCCTGGGTGTGACGGTGTTCGAACTGGGCCGATCGGCCCACGCCCGAATCGATTTAAAGGATGCGGCGCGGCCCTTCATGGAAGAGCTGATGGCTCAAATCCATGAATCCGTTTTTCTGGGCGTCAAAAACGTCGACCACATCACGATTTTGGACATCGTCGAGTCGACCCAGAATCTAAAAATCACCTCTCCGGTCGGAACGACCATTCCGTTGCTGGCCGGCGCGACCGGAAAGCTCTTTCTTGCGTCCATGCCGGAGGGGCAGGTCACGGAGCTGCTGCGCAACAAAGGATTGCCGCGATATACGAAACACACCATTACCGATCAACGCCGGTATCTGCAGGAGATCCGCAAGGTGCGGAGCGACGGCGTGGCCTTCGACGACGAAGAATACATCTCCGGTGTGCGGGCAGCGGCCGTACCCATCAAAACCGGCGGTCAGCCCATGTCGGCCATCTGGGTGGTCGGATTCAAACCGAGCATGAGTGACGAGAAGATGCAGCAGTTGGTGGTGCACATGAAATCCGCCGTCGAAGGCATCAGCCGCCGTATCGACAGTCAGTGATCTCTCGACGATTTATAAATGACATCACATCAGCCCTAAGGCGGCAACAGGTCATCAACGATGAAAACACATCGCGCGCTGATAGCCGATCCGAAAAAATGCAACGGCTGTTCACTTTGCAGGACCGTTTGTTCCATGGTCAAATCCGGTGTGCGGAACCCGGCTCAGGCCCGCATCCGTATAATCCGGTATGATGCCGAGGGGTTTTATTTGCCCGTTATCTGCCAGCATTGCCAGGATGCCCCCTGCATGGCGGTATGCCCGAGGGAAGCGATATACAGGGAAAGCCGGTTGGACCGGGTCCTGATCGACTACGACCGCTGCATCAGCTGCCGGATGTGCATGGCCGCCTGCCCGTTCGGGGCGCTCGGCTTCGAGTCCGAGCGGCACACGGTTTACAAGTGCGACCTTTGCGGTGGTGACCCTCTTTGTGTGCGCTACTGCTTCCCCGGTGCGCTGGATTATGTCGAAGACTATCGACAGCGGGATTCGAGGATCCGGAAAGCCGCCGGGAATCTCGCACTGGGCAGAGAGGTGGTTTCATTAAAAATTAATCCTACTGATGAGCACACAATTTTTTAAGCATGAGTTCACCGCCCGCTTCGCTTGAACCGCAAAGATCGCAAAGGAGTTTTTCTTTAACTTTCTGCATTCGTTAATCCAATTCGCCAACGCAAGGGTGCACAATGTCATTTTTTCAAGTAAACGATCGCTGCAACGGTTGCCTGGCGTGTGTCCAGAACTGCCCGGCTTCGGCTCTGGACTATGAAGACCAGAACAACCGCAGAACACTGCAGCACAACATGAGCTTGTGTGCCCGCTGCGGTCAGTGCTGGCGTGTCTGCCCGCAGCAGGCCATCGAATTTCAGCATTTTCTCAAAAGCGCCTGGGACGAGGTCGTCACCCTGGATCTCGTTCGCTGCGGCGTTTGCGGTGAACCGCTCTACACGGTGCCCTTCAAACAAACGGTGACGGAACGCCGCAAAACGGAAGCCGATCCCTTCTGCCCTAAACACCGGCGGGAGGTCGACGCCCTTGTCCGCGCCCATTTCCGACCAGGTCCCGGATTCGAAGAAAGGTGATGAAATGATCGTCGGAAACATGAAGCCGCTCGAGGAGATTGTCGACTCTTTGTCGGGTTTCCGCAACGTTTTGATACTCGGCTGCGGAAGTTGCGTGACGGTTTGTCTTTCCGGAGGTGATCGCGAGGCCCGGCAGCTGGCACTCGAGTTGTCCCGAAGCTCTGCTTTCGCTGGAAGCCCCCCGGTCTTTGCGGTCGATACGATCATTCGTCAGTGCGAACGGGACCTCGTTTCAGCCTATCAGACCCTTCCGGAGGGCACCGAGGCGATCTTATCACTGGCCTGCGGCTGCGGTGTTCAAACCCTGGGGGACGTGTTCGAACCGCTGCCGGTGATACCGGCGTTGAACACCACCTTTTACGGTGCCTCCAACGAAGCCGGCGTGTGGCAGGAGGTTTGCCAGGGGTGCGGAGACTGTGTGTTGTCCTTCACCGGTGGCATCTGTCCCGTGGCCCGATGTGCCAAGAGCCTGTTCAACGGGCCGTGCGGCGGCTCCCAAAACGGGAGCTGCGAGATCTATAACGACGTTCCCTGCGCCTGGACCTTGATTTACTACCGTTTGAAAAAGCAAAACAAACTCCACTTGCTCCACACGGTCCGGCAGCCGCGGGACTGGCGGCCGGCCGGAGGCGCCGGTCCGCGGCTGCGCCGGCGAACCGGCATCGGTGACGGTACCGGACAGAACAAATTAGAATAGTGCCTATCCGCGGTTTCATAAAGGGCACTGACAAGTTTCTGATCCAGAAATGTGAAATTTTCTGCAAGTTCGAGGAAATCGGCGGCATTGCGCGGAGGCATACTTCTGTATGCCGCACAAGCGATTCCGCCGATTGACGCCGAAATTGCGGGAAAGGGCCATTTATGGACGGAAAGTAGAATAATCCGGCTATCCCCCGCATAATTCGAACCTGAAGCCCCAAAAGAATGTCCTCACCGTAACACCTTCCCATATACCTCACATCACTATATCTTCGTTTATCGAATTGAACCGATTGGCTTCATTTTTCGCATCCCGCCGTCTATCAACGAGATGCATAAATCCTGCAGAAAAGGAAGTCGCGGGAGACTGTAAAATCGTGATGATAGGCGCATTAAAATCGGAGAGGTTGCCACGTTGTCTTTCATGCTTAAATTGCCATTCAGAATGTAAGCCTTGAAACGGGCAACCGTCAGGGAGGAAGAAACATGAAGAGAAATCTGACAAAAAGATTAGCCGAGGATGGCATTGTCTGTGCCGAAGGCTACCTTTTCGAAATGGAACGTAGAGGCTATCTGACGGCCGGGGAATTTGTTCCAGAGGTTGCTTTGGAGAATCCCGAGGCTCTCAAAACCTTGCACAGGGATTTCCAGCATGCTGGTTCGGATGTGATCGAGGCCTTTACATACAATGCCCACCGGGAGAAGATGAGGATTATAGGCAAAGAGGACTTATTGGAGCCTTTGAACAGAGCGGCACTGAAGATAGCCAAGGAAGTGGCCGGGGAGGTTGAAGGTGATCAGGAACCGAACCTGGTCGCCGGAAATATTTCTAACTCTAATATCTGGAACCCAGATGATAAAAACAGCCAGCTGCAGGTCCGTAAAATGTTCGAAGAAATGGTCAACTGGTCGACTGACGAGGGTGTCGATTTCATCATAGGAGAAACTTTCTATTTTGCGGAAGAGGCTTTCTGTGCCTTGGACGTCATTAAGAAAGCCGGAGTGCCGTCGGTGATCACGATTGCTCCGATGGGCGAGAATATCATGCGTGACAATTGGGAGATTGTCGACACATGCAAAGAACTTGAACAGCGGGGCGCTGATGTGGTCGGAATGAACTGTTTCAGGGGGCCTGCAACCATGATGCCTTTCTTGAAAGATATCCGTAATGCGGTTAGTTGCGATGTTGCAGCGCTGCCGGTTCCCTACAGGACGACGCCCAAGCAACCAACCTTTTTCAATCTGGACGACAACAATGGCTGTAAAGTTCCGTCACCCCACAATAGAACTTTCCCAACCGCCCTCGACCCACTCTACTGCAACCGTTATGAGATCCATCGTTTTGCCGAGGAAGCTTGGAAGATGAACATCCGGTACATCGGCGTATGCTGCGGTGCGGCACCGATTCACATCCGCGAGGTTGCCGAGGCGATGGGGCGGAAACCCAAGGCAAGCCGGTACTCGGAAAACATGCAAAAACATTTTATGTACGGCAGTGACGCACGCCTGCCAGAGCACATTACCGCATACGGCAGCAAGGCGTAGTCGCATGGATCGGTCTATGAAACAAAATATACACAGACATTCGGGGTTGGAAAAGAAGAGTCACATAAAGAGCACTGGGCCTAAGGGAAAAAGGCTGCACAAGGACTGGCGGGTCTGGTTGGCTGTCATCCTGATGCTGGCCGCAATGATCATCTACGTTCTGACTCTGGATGACTCCCTTCTGGCGTTTGGCATCGGGCCATCCCTTTAGAATGATTATGCTCCAGCACTACCTGGTCATTGCCCGGGCATTCTTCGAGCACCTGGGGACCGATGCGGAAACGGCGTTCCGGCATTCCTTTGCCCTGGCGCAGCCAATCCTGGATCATTACGGTTACCTGGCCGTTTTCATCGCCATTCTGGTCGAGGGCTTCGGAGTCCCTGCTCCAGGCCAGACCATACTGATGGCCGGGGCTATTCTGGCTGCCCGCGGCGAAGTGTCCATCGCTCTGGTGCTCGTCCTGGCATTTCTGGCCGGCGTGCTTGGCAACACCCTCGGTTATGGATTGGGACGCTGGGGCGGTCGCCTGCTGCTGTCAAAGGTAGGCATCAGTGAAATCCGTATGCAGAAGATGGAGAGGTTATTCAGTCTCTACGGCGGCGGAGTTGTATTTTTCGGCCGTTTTATAGACGGTCTGCGCCAGTTCAACGGGATCGTGGCGGGTTCGCTGCAAATGCCCTGGTGGAAGTTCACCGTGTTCAACGTATTAGGAGCCTCCACCTGGACCGCATTTTGGGGACTGGGGGTTTATTTCCTCGATAAGGACATCAAGACCGTCTACAACGTGTTTCATGCGATGGAACCCTATGCCATCTGCGGCAGCCTGCTTGCTTTGATCCTGTTGGTGCTTTATCTGCGGCGCAGCCGCAAGCACCGAGCGCCGGCCGGTTTTTTGATATGACAACAGCGGCTCAAAAAAAACAAGGGACGCGATCATAGTCTTATCCACCATTCCCGGTTTCAACTCTCTTTGTGTTGTCGATTGCCTGAACGATCGGCGGCAGCGTATCCCTCCGGCGTCAGAAACGCGCTGGTTTTCAGCGTGTTCATATCGATCAGGCCACTTGTGTACAAGGCCTTCAGTGCCGCCAGGGTGTCGCTCGGAGCTACAGGAAGAACCGCCACGATGTCGTTGATGTCCATAATTCCCGGTGGCCCTTTTAAATCCCATTCTTTTGCCAGCAGCGCCAGTACCTGGCTTTCTTCCGAGCTCTGCATTCGTCGCTCCCGTTTCTGTGGTCTTCTGTTAAGTTGTGCCAGTTGAGTCGGTTGAGCCAGTTTAGTCCCGCCGCGGCGGGATTGAAGGCAATCATCGATTTTAACGATTAAACGCTCATGGCCTTTAAGCCATCACTGGTGCCGGGTTCTGAGTTTCGAGTTTCAAGTTTCTATTTTCGGGTCTGATTCTATTTTTGTGCTAAACGATGATTTCTTCAAACCGGCTTCCCTCTCGAGCACTGCTCGCTTTCTCTCTATGCCCCAACAATAGCCGCCGAGACGTCCGTCACGCCTCACAACCCTGTGGCACGGGATGGCAACGGCGATTTTATTGGATGCGCATGCCTGAGCTACCGCCCGTGCGGCCTTTGGGTGGCCGATTTTTGCCGCGATGTCCGTGTAACTTGCGGTGAAACCGGGTGGGATCTCACGCAAGGCCGTCCAGACGAGGCGCTGAAATGCCGTTCCCTGAATGTCCAGGGGCAGGTTTAGAAGCTGCCGAGGGTTTTCGAGATGTGCAAGTATCTGTTTAACCCGTGTCGAAAAAGGTTCGCCCTTGTCGATTATCTTGGCTTTCGAAAATTGTACCCGCAATCTGTTCACGAGAATGTCGGGATCGTCTCCAAACTCGATGGTGCAGATCCCCTTTGCGGTTGCGGCTATCAGAACCCATCCGAGAGGGGACTTCTCCACGGCGAACCGGATGTCGATTCCTGCGGCTCCCTGCCGGTACTCCGAGGGCTTCATTCCAAGAACAGCTTCGGCATTCTCATAGAAGCGGCTGCTCGACGCAAACCCTGCCTCATAAATCGCCTCCGTGACGGATGCCTCCTTCTGCAGCCCCGAGCGAACCTGTTTCAAGCGCATCTCCATGGCGTATTGCTTGGGTGTGATGCCGACATTTTTTTTAAATAGCCGTTGAAAATGAAAGGGACTCAAGCCGACTTCATTTGCCAGATTTTTAAGCGGCACATGCTCCTCACGGCTTTCGATGATATGGCAGGCCTTGATGATGGCAGCCGAATGTTTGTCTTGTCCGGCTGCAGATGCCGGATGGCAGCGTTTGCAGGGGCGGAAACCGGCTTTCTCGGCTTGCTTGCAGGTATCGAAGAAGCGGACATTCTCATATTTGGGCAGCCGCGACGCACAAGCCGGACGGCAATATACGAGAGTCGTCAGGACTCCGTACACGAAAGCCCCGCTTGCATTCAGATCGCGCCGAATGAGTGCCTCCCAGCGTGCCTGATCGGTTGCAAAGGCATAATCATTCTGGCTTTTCATAGATGCCCCCTTTCTTTCAACATACCTCTATTTTTGTTAACTCAAACAAAGTGATGCGCAGAGAATTTGTCACTTCTGCTGTCATCATAAGGCTTGTCTGCCGAAGGGGCTATCCGTTTCTTGCATTCTAATTTTTTTTTGCGAATCCTGAGCTCGTTTTAGAGGAGAGGGCTCACCAGTCGCAGCGTGTTCTCGAGGAAACGCGGCCCGAATTTGCGGGTGCTCCAGACCGCCGGGTCTAGCCGGTCCGAACCGTCGATGTAGGACTGTTGCAACGCACGCAGTTCAACGGCAAACGTGGGCTCGTAGACAATGAGCGACACCTCGTAGTTGATCCAAAGACTTCGCATGTCCAGATTTACTGTTCCAAACATCGACATCGCTCCGTCGACCGTGATCGATTTCGTGTGCAGCAGGCCGCCGCGATACAGGTAGATCTCAACGCCGATCTCGAGGAGTTCGTCGTAGTAGGAACGACTCGCGTAACGGGTGAGGAAGGAGTCGACTTTCTGCGGTACGATCAGCGTTACCTTGACGCCGCGGCCTGCCGCACCTCGCAGCGCATAAATCAATGCGTCGTCCGGGGCCAGATATGGGGTGGTGAGCACCAATTCTTCATGGGCGGCGTTGATCAGTGCCAGCAGCATTTGAAGCAATCCGTCGCCTGTTTGGCCCGGACCCGACGGGACGACCTGGATGTCCGCCGAGCCCTGCGGTTCTACCAGATGGAGACCGGAACTTTCGATGAGATCACGAAGCGGCTCTCCGGTCTCGAGCGTCCAGTCGCCGATCACGGTGGCGGCGAGCGAGGCCACGACGGCCCCCTGGACGCGGACCATGGCATCGACCCACTCACCGACACCCGCCTCCTGCTTGAAGAAGCGCGGATCCACGAGATTCATGCTGCCCGTCCAGGCCGTTTTGTCGTCGATGACGACGATCTTCCGGTGCAGACGGAGATCGGTGCGGCCGAAAAGAGCCCGGAAGACGCCGACCGGCAGGGCGGCCTGTAAATGGACGCCGGCGTCTCTGAGCCGCTGCGGTTGCCGGCCTTTCCACCAGGACGCGGCGCCGAGTGCATCTACCAGCAGACGGCAGGTAACGCCTCTTTCAGCGGCCCGGATGACGGCTTCCAGGACCTCGTCGGCCGTTCCGCCCGCGTTCCAGATGAAAAACTCCATCAATATGCTGGACTCAGCCTGATCCACTTCTCGAGCGATGGTATTGAGTACTTCCTGGGTGTCGGAACACAACTGAAAGCTGCTGCCGCGGACGGTGAGGCTGCCCACGGTTTGTTGCCCCAGCCGGTCTATGCCACGTGCGACCGGCGCGTGACGCGACCAGTCGACATCCGTGAGCCCCCCCCGGATCACGGCATCGGAAATTTTCCTGAAGTCGGTCCGCAAGGTGCCGATTTCTCGCTGCCGCCTGCGGCCGATCCGTCGCTCGCCGATCAGAAAATAAATGAGCGCGCCGACAAAGGGGAGCAGCGCCACCAGGAAGAGCCACGCTAAAGCGACACCCGTCGCCGGACGCCGCATGATGACGCGGACGGTGATCGCGACCACGATCAGGGCGTGCGCAACCACAATGGCGGTCGATGGATAGCTGAAAAAGCCCATGCAGAGCACCTCTTTTCTCGATTAATTAAGCGTTTACCGGTCACTAAATGCCCATCCACCATTTCATTAAGAGCACCTATCGGTGCCCGATCCAGAAATGTGCAATTTTCAGCAAGTTCAAAAAATCAAGAAATCGCGAGGAGACGTACTTGTATGTGCCGCACAAGTGATTTCGCAAACCTGTCACGTCTTCAGTCACGCCGACGGCGTGACTGAAGACGCAATGACGGAAAAAGGGCCATTTGTGGACGGAAACTACAAAGTTTGAATCAAATGGGTGCCCTGTCTTCAACGTCTCGAGTCATCTCTACCACATCTGCCATTCCAATTTAATACCCTTTCTGCCCTCTGACCGAGAGGGTGCAAACTTTGAACGCCGCGTGTTCGACTCTGTCGGTTCAAGGCTCGCTTTCATTATCGGTTGTATCCAAGACCGTAAAAACCCCTTCAAAAATGGAGCTTCTCGCCAAAAGCAAAAGGCCCCTGATTGAACTCAGGAGCCTCATATACAGTCATTCCGCAGCTGTTGAACCCATTGATGTCGATCTTCATTTGACCCGCCACGCAAACGTCGTTGAGGTTGGAAAAGCGACTCTCAATCTAAAGGATGTGTCGCCCGGAGCTCATACCTTAAGTCCTTGATGAAGAATCAAAGGAGGAATGCAAACCCATTAAAAGGGACTCGTCAAACACTCTTTTTTAGAGTCGTTTGTATATCCACTCCGGGATGTAAAATTTGCGCTTGTTGAGCACCACGCCGAGGAGTTTGCCGCCGGCCTCTTCGAGTTCTTGCTTGGCCCTGACAGCCACCTGCTTGCGGGTCTTGCCGGCTTCGAGTACCAGCACCACCCCATCCACCTTGTTGCAGATCACCCGGACATCGGAAGAACCTGGGACAGACGGGCCGTCCAGGATGACATAGTCATATTTTTCACGCTCGGCTATTAGAAAATCGAAGAACCGTTTCGACTCGAAAAGGGTTACTGGGTCGGTGAGCCGCGAGCCGGCCGTGACCACGCTTAAATTTCCCGGGTCGACCTTTTTTATGCAGAGCGCCGATTCGTTTCCATTGGTCAGAAGATCTGACAGGCCGTGTTCCGTTTCGACATTGAAAGCCCTATGAAGGCTGGGTGTCCTCATGTTGGCCTCTATCAGCAGGACCTCGAGTCGGCAGTTGCAGGCCAAAGTAGTGGCAAAGTTGATCGACGTAGTCGATGACCCGTCGCCGTGAGTGGTTCCCGAGAAAAGGATTGTCTTGATCAAATGGCCGGGATGGCGAGCCAGGATGTTGGTTTTTAACACTTCATAACAATTCTTCGCTGCGTGGCCGCGTTCTCGGCGGCGGCGGGCGGACCCTATGGATAACTCCAGTGTTTTGTCACCGTATTCTTTTTCTGCTCTTTCCAGTGCCTCAAACGTTTTTCCCATGGCTTTACCCGTTAATAGAAGTTTTTACCCGGCCGTTTCTGCGGCTGCTAAAATACGCCGGATTCCGGCACCTTATCTTTTCGGTACCAGTAGCAAACTTGGTATGGTGATGGTTTGATCGGGGTATACGAGATCTGGGTTCTTGATATCTGGATTGACCTTAAGGATCTCTTGCTCGATGATCTTATCGTACATTCCGAAGTTGCGGATGATGATCTTCGACAGGTTCTCCCCGTCTCTGACGACAAGGGTGGTCTCATACGGCGAAGGACCTGCCTCGGTCGGCTCCTGGGCCTCAACGGCCGGAGGCGTTTTTTCGGTCGGCTTCGGAATTTTCTCTTCCCCGTCAGGCGGGGGGAGGGCTTCGAGTTGAATGGGTTCCGGTGGAGGTTGCGGAGTTATGTTGGCACTTGTTTCGCGATAGGTTTCAAGAACGGCGCCCGGGTGCACTGCCTCACTTGCCGTCGATTCCGGCCGAGGTGGTGCAACCGGGGATTCCACAAGCTTTTTCCCAACCTCGGTGGTGGCAGCAGGAAAATTGCCTGGCAGAGCCGGAGCGCTATTTTCATTCCAGTGAAAATGCCGTGTTACCAGGCCGACGCCTGTAAGGAGCGTCAGGAGTAAGACGAAAAGCAAGATCGGTGTCGAAGCCGGTGTGATTTTTGCGCGTTCGACAAAAAAGTTGCAGTAAAGGTCACCGATCACTTCCCGCAACTGTATCGACCAGGAGGGACGTTGCAGTGCTTGGGATTCGGAAGTAATCGTCGCTGCGGGCGGCGCTTTGACACCAGGCTGCGGTTCCGGGTTCGATGTCGAAGCCGGTGTGATTTTAGCGCGTTCGACAAAAAAGTTGCGGGAAAGGTCACCGATCACTTCCCGCACTGTATTTAGCCCTATCTTGCGCTCATCCAGCGCGTATCCGGTGAGAAGGGCATTGTCGCAAACAGTGTTGATCTTGCGCGGGATCCCTTCGGAATATTCCCAGATCAGCCGTTGGGCCTCATCGGTAAAGAGTGCCGCGCCGCTGTAATGGGCGACTTTCAGGCGATGGCGGATGTACGCGTAGGTCTCGGTCTCGTCGAACGGCAGTAAGTAGCGCTTGACGTTGATGCGTTGAGAGACCTGCCTCAATTCGGGCCGATTCAGCTTCTCCTCCAGCTCGGGCTGCCCGGAGAGGATGATCTGAAGCAGTTTGTGCTTGCGTGTCTCCAGATTGGTGAGCAGCCTCAAGTTTTCCATGCAGTGGCCGTCCAGATTTTGGGCTTCATCCACCATGATCAACACATTGCCGCCGTTGCGGAGCTGCTGGATGGCCAGCGCGTTGAGGCGCTGTAGGGCTTCCACCTTACCTAAACGTTCGGTTTCGCCGGTAAGCTCCAAGTCGACGAGGACCATGTGCAGCATGTCGTCGAAGGTCATGTCGGTGTTGAAAATATTGGCGACTTTGACGTCTTTTGTCAGACGGTCCAGCAACGACCAGAGCAAGGTGGTCTTTCCGGTGCCGACTTCACCCACCACGACGATGAAGCCCCTGCGCTGCTTGATACCGTAGACAAGCGAAGCCAGCACCTCGCAATGCTCTTGGCCTTGGTAGAGAAACTTAGGGTCCGGCGTGATCTCGAAGGGCCGTTCAGAAAATCCGTAGAAGTCGGTGTACATATATAACCGTTACCGAATAAAGTCGTTGTCGATTTTATGAAATCCCGCAATTTAACGGGCTATAGGTTTGTTGAGGTGACCTCTGTTTGGCCAATCAAACCAATAGGAAAAATGAAGCCTTATTTTTATCTTAACCCTTAAACTCCGGGATGGAGGCCAGGACAGGGAGCTTTAGGGCTTTCTCGACTTGCTTGGGCCGCTCTAATCTATCGTCCAAGTACTCCATGAAAAAAGCCAGGCCCAGTCCGCCGAATGCGCTCAGCAAAAGGCCCAGCATCAAGTTGAGCAGCTTCTTGGGGCTGACCGGTTTGAGCGGGGCGTGGGCCGCTTCGAGCAGACTCACGTTGGCAATCTTCTCCGAATCCATGGCGTTCGGGCTGCGCAACTCTTCGTCCTTGGTTAGGTGGAGCCGGTAGTTCCTGCGGTCGACCTCGACTTCCTGCTCAAGCTGGTTGAGCTCCACCTCGACACGGCTAAGCTTGCCGAGCTGATCCTGGTAGGCGACCAACTGCTCGTTCAGGGCCTTTTGCTTGGCCACGAGCGCCTTGAGCTCGGCCTCGTTATTGAAGAGCTCGCCCTCTATGCGCTGATAGGACGTGTTCACGCCGGGGCTGCTTTTCCCGTAGCGCTTCTTTTCCTGGGTGTCGAGCTTTTTACGGACCATCGCGATGTCGTCCTTGACGTTTTGAACCAAGCGGCTCCGCTCGGTGTACTTGTTGAGCAGCTCCTTTTCCTTCAGCTCGAGCTCCACCAACCGTGCCTGAAGCGAGCTGATCAAATAAGGGTTGTGGTCGACCTCCTCACCCTGTGGGATCGTCCGGGGCACCTTGCCGAGTTGCGCCCGCAGCTGCTCAAGGAGACGCTGATAGGACGTGTTAATGCCGGAACTGCTTTTCCCGTAGCGCTTCTTTTCCTGGGTGTCGAGCTTTTTACGGACAATAGCTATGTCGTTCTTGACGTTTTGAACCAGGCGGCTCTGCTCGGTGTACTTGTTGAGCAGCTCCTTTTCCTTCAGCTCGAGCTCCACCAGCCGTGCCTGAAGCGAGCTGATCAAATAAGGGTTGTGGTCGACCTTCTCACCCTGTGGTATCGTCCTGGGCACCTTGCCGAGCTGTGCCCGCAGATGCTCCAGGCGGTTTTGCGTCTCGACAATCTGACTCTCGGTCTGGTTAAGGTCCGTGCGAAGCTCCAAGTCTTTTTTGAGGAGAAGGCTCCGCTGCTCTTGAAGAGAGCTCAGGTCATGTTGCGCCTTGAAGTCTTTCAGGCGATCCTCTGCCCGGATCAGCTTGTCCTTCAGGACACGCGACTGTTTCTCGAAAAAATTGTAGTCCTCCGGGTTTCTGTAAACCTTGAGGTGCCGGTCCAAATAACGGCTGGCCAGAGCGTTAACCGCCGCGGCCGTGACCCTGGGGTCCTTGTTTTTATAACTGATCCGGATCACGTTCGATTTCTTGACGGTCTCCACCGTGAGATCTTTCTCGAATTTCAGCACGGCCGCTTGCACCGGGGAAAGCCGGGCACCGGCCCCTGGTATCAGTCTCGAGAGGAAGCCCTGCCCCTGACCGCCCAGGTCCGCGTAGAGAAATTCCGGTCCGAGCGCCTTTACGACCCCCTCGGCCAGAGAGGGGCTCTTGAGGATCTCGATTTCAGAGTTGAGCTGTTCTTCCCGGTTGAGGTTGATGACAGGGTTGTTGCCGCTGCTGAGCACCGTCGGTATGTACAAGTTTTCCCGACCAATTTTCACCAGGATCTGGGAGGTCGCCTCGTAGGTGGGTTTCATCAAAAAGGTGCCGATCGCTACCGCGCTGAACGTGGCAAAGAAAAAGAGCAGGATCTGGGCCTTGCGTTTGAAAAGAACCTCCAGAAAATCTCGATGAGAAAACTGATTGGTGAGGCGCATATCCATAACCTTCATCTTTCAATTCGGAATATGCATGCTCATCGCATGCACCTGGCAAAGCTCTGACCGGCGGCTATTTGAGGAACGATGATTGCGCCTGAAAGCAGAAAAATACACATCCGCTTCGTCGATCACAGGCCGAGCGTTATATAACCAATTGTTATCGAATGTATATCTGTTCAAATAAGCTTCCTGAAACGTAACCTTCTGGTGGTTGAATCGGGTTGTTTTTCGAGATAACGGAAAAAAAGTTAATGAGGATCCCTTTGGGTATCAGCGCTACGGGTAGGTCACTAAGTTCTTCGCAATGTCCTTTCAAGAAAGGGATTGCCCTATAATGCATGCGTCTAACTTGACAATGTATTGTTTGTCAACAGAAATTTCACAATCTATTACTTTAGTGTCCGGTTAAGAATCGTATAATTTCAAATGGATATCTACGGATGCGATTGACAACACGAAACTGATTGGAAGAGTTTCTCTTTTTAACATGGTTGTGCTCAGTGTAAGCAGTTGGAGGCGATAAAAGTTTGAGGTTTTAGGAGTGCTTCGCTTGAGTTTGGAGGTCGATATACCAGATACCAGATATCAGAGATCGCAGGTCAGATTTTAAGGGCCAAAGTTCGGACCTGAAAGACCTCAAACCTCCAACCTAACGCCAAACGGCTTGCTAAAGCCGTTTGTATATCCACTCCGGTATGTAGAACTTGCGTTTGTTGAGCACCACGCCAAGGACCTTGCCGCCGGCTTCCTCCAGCTCTTTCTTGGCCCTGACGGCGACCTGTTCGCGGGTCTTGCCAGCTTCGATTACTATAACCACCCCGTCCACTTTGGTGCAAAGCACCCTTGCTTCCGAAAAACTGGTAATGGGGGGGCCATCCAGAATGATGTAGTCGAAGGCAACGCGCACTGACGTGAGAAATTCGTTGAAGCGGTCTGACTCAAAAAGGCTTACCGCTTCCGTGAGCTTCGAGCCGGCGGTGACAACGGAGAGGTTTCCGGATTTGACCTTCTTGATATAGAAGTCAGGCTTATCGCCGTTGGACATAATGTCCGACAAACCGCGCTCCGGTTCAATGCGAAAAGCTGTGTGGACGCCGGGTGTTCTCAGGTTGGCCTCGATCAGCAGAACTTTTAGCCGGAAGCTGCGGGCCAGTGTGGTGGCAAAGTTGATGGCCGTGGTCGAAGCGCCGTCGCCGTGAGTGGTTCCTAAAAAAAGGATCGTCTTGATGGTCTGGCCGGGATGATGCGACAGAATGTTGGTTTTGAGTGCTTCGTAGCAGTCCATCGGTTCATGGGTGGCTTCAGACGGAGAAATAGGAGGGGGTGTCTCTGCGATCGGCTTTAGCGGTGCCTCCGGCGCTCTGCGCCCGTATGCCTTTTCGGCTCTTTCCAGTGCTTCGAAATATTTTCCCATGGCGTCACCTTTTATTTGAGCCTAAATTGAGCGATTGGCGAGGCTGGCTCGCTTTTGGCGATGTTGCCGCCCCGGTGAAATGGGCTTTGTATTTAACCGGGGCGGCAGACACAAAATCTGGGGTAAAGAAGTTTGAGGAGTGCTTCGCTCGGATGATGGACGACAGAACGTATTGGACTTCGCCAGGGAGCGCTTCGCTTGAAACAAGTTGGAGGTTGGATGAGCGCTTCGCTTTAGATTGGTTGTAAAAGCCGAAAATAGGTTCAGGGTGTAAGGTTTCCCGGCCGATTTTCAGCAGGATTAAAGAAGTGGCCTCGTAGGTTGGTTTCATGAGGAACGTGCCGATGGTCACCATGCAGATGGTGGTGAAGAAAAAAAGCAGGACAGTTTAAGGCGAAGGTAGCTATCTGTGGAGTTTTTAATTGATTGACTACAGAGCTACGTAGAACACGCCAGATGCAGTAACCGCGCAACAAGCTGTAATAGCAATACTCCGTCATCGGGAAGCTTGTCAACAGTTTGTATTACAATTTGTATTACAATTCGTGTTTGCAAAAAGAGTCAAGGAGAAATGGCAGTGAAAATGGGTTTCTTGGTGCCAAATTGCCTTTAAATATACCGAATCCTGTCGCATTTATTCAAATTAATTTTCCTAAATCATGCCCTTTAAAAATTGCCCCGAATCACCGTACGTAAGAAAGTAGAGCAAATAAATGGAAAAAGGGCCTTGTGTGCGGACTGAAGTGCTGACTTTGGCGCGACCACTCAATCGATTTGATACTTTTTTAATAAATTGTATCGACCAGTATTTAAACGATTGCATCGGATGTATTCAATTATGGGCAGGGGCTCGGGAGGGGCAGGGAGATCAAATGCGGTACGCAAGCCAATCGAATATATAACAGGCTTAAAAAAACGAGAGGCCCCGATTGATTTTAGGGGCCCCTTAGACGGACATTCGGCCGATTCCACTGCGCGTTTTAGAAAATCAACCGATTTTCAACACCAGCGCTGCGCCGGTGTCGCCGGCAGCACAGCCGGTAAACAGCATATAACCACCGCCTTTCATTACCGTCTCTTCAATCCCTTCGATGATCAGCCGCGCCGCGGTGGGGGCCTGAGGGTGGCCGAAGATCAGGGAACTGCCGTAGTTGTTGAACCCGTTGACGTCGATCTTCATTTGATCCGCCATGTAAACGTCGTTGGCGGCAAACGGATTGTGGGTTTTGATCACGTCGACATCGCCGACGCCGATGCCGGCTTTTTCCAGTGCCATTTGGGCGGCCGGCACCACTGCCATGGCCATGTGGGCCTTTTTAGCCCGGTGATACCCGTAAGAGACCACCCGGATTTCAGCTTTCGGATCGGTGCTGAGGTCGCGGGCTTTTTCGCGGGTGGTTACGATCACCGCGCAGTTGCCGTCCGCCGGGTGGGTCTGGGAACCGAAGGTGATCTTGCCGTCGGGTAGAACCGGTCGCAGACCGGCCAGACCTTCGGCCGTGGTTTCCATGACCCCCTCGTCGGCTTCCAGCAGCAGGGTCTTTTTCCGCGACACCTTTACTTCCACTGCATACATGTAACGTTTCTGAAAGGCGCGGTCGTTTGCCAGAGCCTCTTTATACTGCTCGTATCGCCGCAGGGCGACGGCGTCACACTGCTCCCTGCTGAGGCCGAACGCAGCGGCCACGTTTTCGGCCGTCTGAATCATGGCCGTACCGCCCCAGGGGTCGAGATTGAAGTGGTCCATGACCCAGTTCTCGGAGGTCACCTGGCCGCCAGGGCCCATTGGATTCGGCCAGACGGTATGAGGGCCGTTGGAGCAGCGGTCTACGGCCAAGGTGTAGCAGTTTTCAAATAAACCGGTTTCAATGCCGACCGCCGCCTGGAAGACACCGGTGGTAGAGGTGGAGCAGGCCTGGCTGATCAGAAGGCCGGGGGTGTCGGTGGCGCCGATCAGGGCCGCCGCCCAGGGGCCGCCATAAAACATTTTAGGTTGGCCGACGGTGATCCCCAGAATCAGGTAATCGAACATCTTGGCATCCCATTTCTTGTCCGCCAGCCAGCGTCTGCTCGTTTCGGTGCCGAGAGTGATCGCGTTCTCGTTCGCCAGGGTTCCCTGCCAGCGGGCGAACGGCGTGCTGTAATAACCGCCGTACGGAATAAAGGCTTTGGTCAACATGGTTTGAACCTCCATTTCATTCTGATGTTAAACAAACAGGTTGTGTCAGTTGAGTCGGTTAGGTCGGTTTCGTCAGTTTAAAGGATTTCATCGGTTTTATCCTATCCACGCTCAAAACGTTAAGGCCACCATGTTGCATAAAAACGATGTGCGGAGCCCGGATAAGCGGTTGCGAACAGCGGCTGACTGTTTGAGCCGTTTACGGGGACTTGGGTCGGATCTGACGCCACGGCTGCATGGAAGGCACAACCTTCAGGCTTAATCCGAAGCCATTTTTCGAACACGGGCCTGGTCCGGGCTTAGTCCCCCTTTGAAAAAGGGGGATTGAGGAGGATTTTCAAACGATAACAAGAAATCCCCCCTGGCCCCTTTTTCAAAGGGGGGGAATCTTGGGCCTTAAGTTAATGGCCTTGAGTTTCAAGTTTCTCTTTCGTCGGCGCTGCCCGGCTTTCGAAATTTTTCTCTCAGCTTGCGATGCAATATCTTACCGGTTGGTGTGCGCGGCATATCGTCCGACTGGATGAAAATGACGTCTTTCGGCCGTTTGAATCCGGACAGTTTGTTGCGGCAGCATTCCTTTATGGTCGATTCGTCGATATCCTTTTCACTGACACCGGGTTTGGGGACCACCACCGCCACGACCTTTTCACCCCACTTCTCATCCGGCAAGCCGATGCAGGCACAGTCGAAAACACACTCGTGACTGCCCACGGCCTCTTCCACTTCACTGGGGTAGACATGCTCGCCGCCTGTGATAATCATGTTGTCCTTGCGATCGATGATTTCATAAAACCCGTCGGCTCCCCGCCGGGCCATGTCGCCGGCCGAAAACCAGCCGTTCCGGAACGCTGCGGCGGTTTTCTCCGGCAGCTTGTAGTATTCCTTGAACAGCATCGGCCCGCGGGAATACAGTTCTCCAACCTCACCGACACACACTTCCTCTCCGTTGATATCCAGCAGCTTGACAAAATCGGTCCCCAGGCTTTCGAAGCCGATGGAGCCCAGCTTGCTCATCTGGTGCTCGGGCTTGAGTACCGTGACAATGCCGGCCTCGGTCGATCCGTAGCCTTCGTAAAGTTCGACGCCGGGAAAGAAATCCATGATCGCCAGCTTCATGCTCTTTCTGACCGGGGCTGAAGAGCACAGCAATTTGCGTATCGAACCGACGTCCCGCTTGCGTTCATCTTCCGTCGTATTCAGAATCAGGTTGTAGTGGGTCGGGATGAGAGAAATAAAGGTGATCTTTTCGTGTTCGATGATATCGAGAATCTCCGCGGCCCTGAACGACTGGGCCGGATGGATGTAGACCGAGGCCCCGACGTAAGTGAAGGTGAAGGTGAAGAAAGTTGAATTGATATGGCACAGCGGCATCACGTTCAGACAGATGTCATGCTCGGTGAATCCGAAATCGACGGCGTTTATCAGGTAGAAGGCGATGTGGGATTCATGGGTGCGCACCACACCCTTTGGTTTGCCGGTCGTGCCGGAGGTGTAGATCAGAATCCAAGTGTCTTCGGGCTTGACGTCCGCAGGCGGTTCGCTTTCCGGGGCATCCATGATAAATTCTTCATACGGTCGATATCCTTCCTTCGGCTCTCCGACGACGATGGTATTTTCAGCCGGGATGTTTTTCAGACCGGTCCTGATCGCGTCGGTCGTTTCCGTGAACTGGTCGTGAACGACAATGGCTTTGGCATCGGAGTTCTCGACGATGTAGGCAACCTCGACCGGCGTCAGCCGGAAGTTGATCGGAACGATCACGATTCCGGTCTTGGCCGTTGCCAGGTAGAGTTCGATGATCTCGATACTGTTTTCCAGCAAGACCGCCAGTTTGTCACCCTTGGATAGCCCCAGCGACGTCAGGCTGTGGGACAGCCGGTTGACCCTGTCATTGGTTTGCGGATAAGTGAAGCTGCGCCGGCTGTCCTTCAGACACACCGTGTTTGGAAATTTCTTGGCATTGACCTTCAGGTTCTGTCCAAGATTCATCCAGCAGGCCGTCATAATGTCCTCCGTATAAAAAGCTCAATGCTCAAAGTTGAAAGCTCAAGGCTTGATGTTAAAGGCAAAGAGCAAAAGGCAAAAGGCTCAAAACTCAAAGCTGAAAGTAGAAAGCGATGAGGGCGGCAGCTCACTGCTTTGAGCGTTGAGCTATCAGATTAGATGCTTATTCTCGCATCGACCACAACGGCGCCATCTTCGAAGGCCATGACCGGGTTCAGGTCCATCTCCTTAATGGCCGGAAGGTCCTTGACCAGTTGGGACAGGCGCAGGATCAATTCTTCCAGGCGGCCGCGATTGACGCCTTTGCGGCTTCTGACGCCTTTGAGCAGCGGGGCGCCCTTTATAGCTGCCAGCATTTCTTTGGCCTCGGTTGTGCTCAACGGGGTCAGATTGAAGACGACGTCTTTTAGGACTTCGACGTGGATGCCGCCCAGCCCGAACATGATCAGATGGCCCAGGTCCTCCTCGGCCTTGGCTCCCAAGATCACCTCCAAGCCTCCGGGCATGAACTTCTGCACCAAAAAACGCAGGTCGTCAGCTGCAAGTGTCGTCTGCATCTGGTCTATTGCCGCCCGTACTTCGTCGGCGTCGGCTAGGTTCACCGCCACGGCGCCCATGTCGCTCTTGTGCACGACAGCTGCAGAATCGGCCTTGACCACCACCGGAAAGCCGATGCTCTCGGCCGCCGCGACTGCCTCATTAGCATTGGCAGTCACACGCCAGGCGGCGGTCGGGATGCCGTAGGCAGCCAGAATTTCGTAGACCTCTTCTGCCGAGAGGTTTCGGCGACCGGCCTGTTTCGCTTCCGACAAGATGCTTAGTCCCTTTTGGCGGTCGGTATCACTGAAGGTCTTCAGTTCGCCGGGTTCACGGGTGCGAATCGTGTTGTAGCGGACCAGGGCGGCCATGGACCGGGCCGCCTCACCGGGCAGACTGAAGCAGGGGACCCCGCCATCCCGAAGGATGGTAACTACCTCGGACCACTGCTGCCGGTCGGTCATCAAATTGCAGACCAGCGGCTTCCGCTGCAGTTGGCTGACCGCCACGATCTCCCGCGCGATGCTCTCGTTGTCCACGAAAAAAGGCGTGACGAAGTTGACGAAAATGCAGTCGAAGGCATCGTCAGCCAACATGGCATCCATGCAAGCCCGGTAGTGGGCAGCCGTGCCGGTGGCCAGAACGTCGATCGGGTTTCTGACGGAGGCTTCCGGGTAGAGCGTTGTCTTCAACTTCTCGACGGTCTTTTCAGAAAGTGGGGGCAGTTGACAGCCGGCACCGACAAACACGTCGGTGGCGATCACGGCCGGACCGCCGGTGTTGGTGATGATGCCGACACGGTTTCCCCGCGGTATCGGCTGGGTGGCAAAAGCGGCGGCGGCCTGGATCAGTTCTCCTTCGTCCGTGAAGGTGACCACACCCGCCTTTTTAAATATAAGGTCGGTGGCCAGATCTTCTTTGGCCAGTCCGCCGGTGTGCGAGGCGGCTGCTTTGGCGCCTTCCGCGGTGCGGCCGGCCTTCATGGCCAGGATCGGTTTTCGGGCGGCGACCTCGCGGACGGTCTGCATGAAGTTGGCCGGGTCTCTGAGTCCCTCGACGTAGGTGACGATGACCCGCGTCCCGTCGTCTTGCCCCAGATAACGGATGATTTCCGGGATGGTCACATCGCAGGCATTGCCGTTGGAGGCATAGATGCGGGTGCCGACGCCCATGGCTGCAAAGCCCTGGTGGATGACTTCGGCCACGCCGCCGCTCAGCGCGACAATGGAAATGAATCCCGGCTCGGGCTTGGTAAACGTAAAGTTGCAATAGGCCCGGATCCGGGGGTCCGAATTGATAATTCCCTGGCAATTAGGCCCCAGGATGCGGATGCTGTATTTGGCGGCCCGGGCGAGAAAATCCTTTTCTATGGCTTCCCCTTCGGGGCCGGTTTCCGAGAACCCACCGGAATTGATGATAATGTTTTTGACACCTTTCCTGCCGCAGTCTTCGACGGCCTCGGGCACGAACTTGGCCGGAATGACCATGTGAACCACATCGATATTGTTCGGGCAGTCTGTAATCGACTTGAAGGCCTTGATGCCTCGGATTTCATCCGCCTTCGGGTTGATGGGATAGATGTCGCCCTTGAACCCGAAATCGATCAGGTTCTTGATGACCCGATTGCCGATGGAGAGCTCTTTGCTCGAAGCGCCGATGACCGCGACTTTCTTGGGCCTGAATAAGGATTCCAGCATGGTTTTCTCTCCTTCTTTTTAGTTTGGCCAGTTGAGCCGGTTAGGCCCGTTTGGCCGGTTGAAGGATGTTATCGATTTTATAATGGTTCCGGGCTCGAGGCTCTGGGGGCTGAATTTCCAGTTTCAAGTTTCCATTTGGAACCGGCCATCTCTCCGAGGAAATATGTCAATTCAAGTCATGAGATGTCGTCTCCGCAGTCAGGAACAGGTGGCTCAAGCCCCTCTTTCTTCGAGTTGCTCGATAAACGCTTCGACATTAGTCTTGGTTTGTTCGTCCGAAACCAGTCGCATGTCGTTGAGGTCACCGTTGATGATCAGACTCGGTATGCCGGTAATTTCTTCCATGCGCTGGGGCATTCCGTAGCGGCAATTGGAGTTGTTGGGACAGGTCTTGGC
>JARFQH010000284.1 GCA_029287875.1 Desulfobacteraceae bacterium
TTGATCAAGCACGGCAAACTCGATCTGGATACCAGGCGCAACGATCATCTCAAGGTCACCTTCCATGATTCCTGCAACCCGGCCCGGGGCATGGGTCTTTTCGAGGAGCCGCGCTACGTGATCAAAAACGTGTGCAACAACTTCTACGAAATGCCGGTCAATACAATCCGCGAGCAGACCTTCTGTTGCGGCAGCGGGTCAGGCCTGAATGCGGGTGAAGACATGGAGCTGCGGATGGCCGGCGGCCTGCCCAGAGGCAATGCCGTCAAGTCCGTCAAGGAACGATACGGTGTCAACATGCTGGCCACCATCTGTGCCATCGACCGTGCGGTGTTGCCAGATCTGATGAACTACTGGGTGGGAGATGTGGAGGTGAGCGGGGTACACGAAATGGTGGCCAACGCCCTGAACCTGCAGGGACAAAACGAAAGAGCCACGAACCTGCGCGGCGATGACCTGGAAGAACTGAAAGAAGCCGAAGCAGAGACGGAGGAATAAGCTGATGGGTAACAAGAAACTCGTTTATCTGGGAATCGCGATTTTTTTGGTCATCGTGACACTGCCCTTCTGGTTCAACCGTGGCAAGGCCGCGCCGGCACCCGAGCTTGTGCTGACCGCCAAGGCCAAGGAAGCCAAGGAGTGTGTCCGTTCCAAAGAATACATGGCAAAAGATCACATGCGGGTCCTGGATAAATGGCG
This sequence comes from Desulfobacteraceae bacterium, assembly GCA_029287875.1. Taxonomy (GTDB): domain Bacteria; phylum Desulfobacterota; class Desulfobacteria; order Desulfobacterales; family SG8-13; genus JARFQH01. The sequence continues at coordinate 700 of JARFQH010000284.1, forward strand.
CCACGCAGTGGTCCGGAATGCCGAGCGGATATACGTCAATCCTCAGGGAAAGGAATACGCCATGAGCCTTTCCAACACCTGCCTGGATTGCCATTCGAACAAGGCCGAGTTTTGTGACAGATGTCACAATTATGCTTCGGTTCGACCTTACTGCTGGGATTGCCATATCGATAACCCGAAGGAGACCAAGTGATGGAACGCAGTCGCAGAGACATATTAAAACTATTCGGCATTTCAGCGCTGGCCCTGAGCACCGGTCCGGTCTTGGACGCATTCGCCGCCGAAGAGGCCGAGCACGGCGCTGCTGCCGAACCGTATGTCAAAATGGGGGACAAGGCCCTCAAGGCCCAACAGTGGGCGATGGTGGTCGACACCCGCAAATTCAAGTCCGAAGAGGATTTTACACCGTTGATCGATGCCTGTCATAAGATCCACAACGTCCCGAGCCTGCCGATCAAACGCCAAGAGATCAAGTGGATCTGGACAGCCCCCTATCACAACGCCTTTCCCATGAGCCCGATGAAATTTGTCAACGAGAAGCTCGAGCACACGCCGCTCCTTGTTCTCTGCAATCATTGTGAAAATCCGCCTTGTGTCAGGGCTTGCCCGACCAACGCGACTTTCAAGAATCCGGACAACGGCATCGTCATGATGGACTTCCACCGTTGCATCGGTTGCCGCTTCTGCATGGCGGCTTGTCCCTTCGGCGCGCGAAGTTTCAACTTCCGCGATCCTCGTCCCTTTATTAACCCAGCCGAACAGAACAAGCAGTTTCCGACCCGCACGAAGGGCGTCGTTGAAAAATGCAGCTTCTGCGCTGAGCGGCTGGCGGTCGGTCAGCTGCCTGCCTGCGTGGAGGCGTCCGACGGTAAACTGGTATTCGGCGACCTGTATGACCCAGAATCGAAGGTTCGGGAGCTGATCAGAACCAATTACACCATTCGACGCAAACAGGCTCTGGGAACGGAGCCGTCGGTCTATTACATCGTGTGAGGTGGTTATGCTTGAATTAGCGCTTAAAGGAAGTAAGAGATACTATGGTTGGATGGGTTTTCTGCTCGCCATGGTCGGCGTCGGATTCCTGATCTATTTGAAACAGCTCGATTTCGGTCTCGGTATTACCGGCATGAGCCGGGACGTGTCCTGGGGATTTTACATCGCGCAGTTCACCTTTCTGGTCGGAGTGGCAGCCGGAGGGGTGATGGTGGTGCTTCCCTACTATCTGCACGACTACAAGGCTTACGGTCGGATCACCATTCTGGGTGAATTTCTGGCCATCGCCGCCCTGGTCATGTGTTTGACCTTTATTATCGTCGATCTGGGGCAGCCGCGGCGGATATTCAATGTCTGGCTTTACCCGACGCTGCACTCGGTGCTCTTCTGGGACACGATCGTGCTCAACGGGTACCTCTTTCTGAACATCATCGTCGGCTGGAATGTTCTCGAAGCCGAGCGAAACGGCGTGCATTACCCGGCGTGGGTCAAACCGTTCATCTATCTCTCCATCCCCTGGGCCATCAGTATTCACACCGTGACAGCCTACCTGTACGCCGGCCTTCCCGGCAGAGGTTTCTGGATGACGGCCATCATGGCCCCGCGCTTCCTCGCTTCGGCTTTTGCAGCCGGTCCGGCCCTGCTGATCCTGCTGTGTCTGATCATTCGGCGGACGACCAGCTTCGACCCCGGACGGGAACAAATCCAGACCCTGGCCAAGACCGTGGCCTATGCCATCGTTCTGAACGTGTTTTTCTTCCTGTGTGAGATCTTTACCGTATTCTACAGCCAGATTCCCGAGCACATGGACCACATTACCTACCTATTCGTCGGTCTGCACGGACATGGCACCTATGTGCCCTGGATGTGGACGGCGATGGGACTGATGATCATCGGCATAATCCTGCTGGTCAACCCGGCCACCCGGAAAAACGAGGGGGTGCTGGCGGTGGCCTGCATAGCGGTTTTCGCAGGAACCTGGATCGATAAGGGGCTCGGCATGATATCCGGCGGGTTCGTACCGAATCCGCTGCACGAGGTAAATGAATATATTCCGACACTGCCGGAACTGTTTATATCGCTGTCGATTTGGTGCCTCGGCTTCTTTGTCCTAACCGGTCTATTCAAGATCGCGGTTTCGGTCAAGGAAGAGGTCCGAGAGTAAAAAAACGATTCAAAAACAAAAAAGGGGGCCTCGAACGGGCCCCCTTTTTTGTTTACAGCGGGTTGCGGATGGATTAAGCTTATAAATAAAGTATTTGTCGTCATACTCTAAGGCGTAATGTTTAAATGAATTTTAGCGTCGATGTCATTTCCGAAGCCTGGCTCCTCCTTAAGGAATCGGGCCTTTACATTCTTTTCGGCCTGCTGGTCAGCGGATTTTTGCGGGTTTTTCTCAATCCGAACACGATTGTCCGACACCTTGGAAAAGGGCGCTTTAAACCGGTTTTTAAGGCCGCCCTGTTGGGGATCCCCATCCCGCTCTGATCGTGCGGGGTGTTGCCTGCGGCCGTGACGCTGCAGAAACAAGGGGCCAACAAAGGGGCCGTCACTTCCTTTATGATTTCTACGCCGGAATCCGGCATCGACTCGATAGCCATCACTTATGCCCTGCTGGATCCTATCATGACCGTGGCGCGGCCGGTGGTGGCTTTCTTCACCGCTGCCATTGCCGGTGTCGCCGAAAATCTGCTGGAAAAAAGCGACAGCGACACGCAAGTTCATCCGGACCTGACCTGTCCGGTCGATCAATGTTGTGACGGAATCAACTGCCGTCCCGAAGATCACAAACGTCATCATAGCGTGGCCGAAAAGCTGGGGGCGGGGGTGCGGTATGCGTTTACGGATTTTTGGAACGATTTGGCGGGCTGGTTTTTTATCGGGCTATTGGCAGCCGGTTTAATTGCCGTTCTCATCCCCGAAGAAATGGTTAAGACCTATCTCGGCAGCGGGCTCCCGGCAATGCTATTCATGCTGGCGGTCGGAATACCGCTTTACATCTGTGCGACCGCTTCAACCCCCATCGCCGCCGCACTGATCCTCAAAGGCGTCAGTCCCGGCGCGGCGCTGGTTTTTCTGCTGGCCGGTCCTGCCACCAACGTCGCTGCATTGACGGTCATGGCGGGAATTATCGGAAAAAGGGCCACCGTCATTTATCTGGTGGCGATAGCCGTTTCGACCGTCGTCTTCGGATTGATTTTGGATCAGGTTTACACAACCCTGGGCGTTTCGGCTCAAGCCGTTGTCAGCGGGACGGCAACCAACATACCAGAGTGGATCGAAGTGGCCGGCGCTCTGACCCTCATCCTCTTGTCCCTCCCTCTTTTCTTCCGGAAAACCCGTGGAGCTATGCGTGCCGGGCGGCGCTATTTTGGTAGCCCAATGGCCAGCCGGACCAATACGCGACCGACGTCTCCGTCCCATGCTGAACCGGTTTGCGGGCCGACTTGAGGGTGTTCTTCCGGTCCGGGCGGATCATAGTTAGTTTCCGTCCAGAAATGGCCCTTTTCCGCAATTTCGGCGTCAATCGGCGGAATCGCTTGTGCGGCCTACAGGAGTACGCCTCCGCGCAATTCCTTGATTTCCTTGAACTTGCAAAAAATTGCACATTTCTGGATCGGAAACTGATCGGTGCCCTTATTGAAACCGCGGATGGGCACTGGTTAGTGTCCATCCATAAATGGCCCTTTTCTTCAATTTCCGGGTCAATCTCGATAGTTGGGGGAAATGAACCGACCTTAAAAGACGAGTCTTTCCGCGCCGCAAAAAATGTACAACCCTTCGTCGTGGGACAGGCAGGCGAGGGTCATGTTCAACTGCTCGGCCAAGGCCACGGCTATGGCGGTCGGCCTGGAAACCGACAGGACGATCGGAATGCCGGCCCGCCCGGCTTTCTGAACGAGTTCGTAGCTGGCGCGCGAGGAAAGAACCAGCAGGCAGGCTTCAGCCAATCGCTCGGCCAGAAAGAGCTTTCCAATCACCTTGTCGAGGGCGTTGTGACGCCCCACATCCTCTGCAGCGGCCAGAAGGTCGAAATCTGAGTTGAACAGGGCGGCAGCGTGGGAAGCCATGGTCTGCCGGCGCAGCGGTTGGTGATCTGAGAGAGTATCGATGCATTTCAATATTCTGCCGGTAGATAGTGCGGGCCCGTTCGGCACCGATGATATCGCCTGTTGCAAGTCCCTGACGATTTCTTTGCCGCAGATTCCACAACTGGTCTGGCTGATATAGCCCCGGCGGTCGAGGGTTGCGGCAATTTTTTCGCGGCGGGACGCCGTCAGCGTCACGGTCACCACGTTGGTGTCTGCACCGTCGCAAAATCCGATGGCGTTAAGGTCGGCGGGGGAATCGACGATCCCTTCGGCGAGGCAAAATCCGGCGACGTGGTCAATTTCATCACCGGGGGTGCGCATGATCACCGAGTAGGGATTACCTTGGATGCGAATTGAAAGCGGTTCTTCGGCAATGATGTTTCTGCATACGGAACGGCCGGCAGTTCCATCCCAGTGTATGATCGCTTGCTTGAGATACCCTTTCACCGCCGCCCCCGGTTTTTTCGATACCAACTGCGTCTGCCATTTGGCACACATCTACGGCTTTTTTCCGGGTTGTTCTGCCGAGATCCTATGTTTTAGCCGAACCCCCGGATGCAGCTACAATTTCGTAACCGTTCACAGGGTTGCAAAGTCCGATGCGCTTCAAACAACCCAATTGTAAGCGTTTGCAGGGTGCCGCAGATGCAAGGCGTCGGGCGCGCAGACGTACTTTTGTACTTTTGTACTTCAAGTGCCCGACAACAAAGCAGATGCGGTGCCCTGTGAACGCTTACACAATTTCAATGGCATCCCCGGTGTGGATGACGCCACCGGTCAAAACGCGTGCGAAGACACCTTCACGCGGCATGATACAGTCACCGGCCTGGTAGTAGATGGCACATTTGTTCTTGCACTCTTTGCCGATTTGCGTAATCTCTATCACGGCTGCTTTTCCGAGCCGGAAGCGGGTGCCGATCGGAACCCGCGGCCAGTCGACTCCGGTTGTGGCGATGTTTTCTGCAAAGTCTCCGAAGTCAACCGTTAGTCCACGCTTGCGGGCGTGTTCGATACTTTCGGCGGCCAAAAAACTGACCTGACGATGCCAGCGGCCGGCATGTGCATCAGCACTAAAACCGTGATTTGCGATCAACTCGGCCGATTCAACGCACTGTTTACGGGTGCCTTTTTTCCGGCTGGTGGCAATTGAAACAATTTTCATTGGAATTATACTCGGATCTTTCGGTTTCCAATAGGATCGATGATGGTAACGTGTGATCGTCATCGACGGATTCGTTTTAATATACGGATTTTTTCAGCAATGTCCATTTCATAGGCGCCTATAAGATAAGGCATATTTTCCTTGACAAAACGACTGCAAGCATTCATATTATTCAACTTTTGAATTAATGTGTAATTTGAGTTAGATACTGAGGAGGCCGAAAAAAATGTATGCTGTAGTGGCAACGGGCGGAAAACAGTACAAGGTCAGGGAGGGCGAAATTCTGCGGGTTGAAAAAATCCCAGGCGAAATCGGCACGCCCGTTTCATTCGACAAGGTGCTGATGACTTCTGACGGTACATCCGTCAACATCGGGCAACCGTTTCTGGAAAACATTACGGTCAGCGGGCATATTACGGAACAGGCCAAAGCGAAAAAGATTCTGGTTTTCAAATACAAGCGGCGCAAAAGATATCGCCGCAAGAATGGCCACCGTCAGCCGTATACGGCTGTAAAGATTGACAGCATCGCCCTTTAAGGGCTTTTTCCTTGAATCCGGCGGTGGTGCTCTGCGCTGCGGTTCGTCAGCCAAGTACCGTGATGCGCACCCTAAAAGAGAATCGACAGTCAGAAGATCGGACCATATTAGAAGGCAGCGTTTCGACACGCTTGAGGAGATAGACCATGGCTCATAAAAAGGCAGCGGGGAGCTCAAAAAACGGCCGTGACAGCGCCGGTCAGCGACGCGGTGTAAAGTGTTTCGGCGGCGAGCGCGTCAAAGCCGGCAACATCCTGGTGCGTCAGGTCGGCACGAAAATTCACCCTGGCGATAACGTCGGCATCGGCAAGGACTACACAATCTTTTCCAAGATCGACGGGATTGTGGCTTACGAACGGGTCGGGCGGTCACGCAAAAAAGTGAGCGTACATGCAGAGTGAACTTTGTCGATGAGGCGATCATCACCGTTCAATCCGGTAACGGCGGTAGAGGCTGTGTCAGTTTTCGACGTGAAAAATACATACCGCGCGGAGGTCCGGACGGAGGAGACGGGGGTAAAGGCGGCGATGTGGTATTGCGGGTCTCATCCGGCAAGCGAACCCTCTACGATTTTCGCCATAAAAAACAGTTCAGGGCCCAAAACGGGCAGCAGGGGCAAGGGCGGCAAAAAACCGGCCGGGATGGTGAAGATCTGGTCATCGGGCTTCCGCCCGGCACACTGATTTGGGATGCTGAAACCGGTCAGATAATAGCCGACTTGGTTGAAGCGGGCCAGACGTTTGTTGCCGCCAAGGGCGGTCGGGGCGGCCAGGGGAACACGCGCTTTAAATCCGCCACCCACCGTGCACCGCGATTCTCTCAGCCCGGTGAACCGGGACAGAGCCTCACCCTGAAGCTGGAATTAAAACTCATCGCCGATGTCGGCATCATTGGATTGCCCAATGCCGGCAAATCAACCCTCATCAGCGCCATCTCCTCCGCGAACCCCAAGATAGGAGCCTATCCCTTCACCACCCTTGCTCCCAATTTAGGCGTGGTTCAAGCCGGCTCGAACCAGCCCTTCATCGTGGCCGACATTCCGGGTCTGATTGCCGGGGCTCACGAAGGCACCGGCCTCGGGATCCGGTTTCTACGCCACATCGAACGAACCGGCTTCCTGGTTCATCTCGTCGATGCCTCACGGATCGATCTGCATTCTCCACTCGAAGACTACCGGATTGTTAATGCAGAACTCGCACATTACGGACGCGGGCTGAACGAAAAACCTCAGATCGTGGTTCTCAACAAAATGGACCTGCCGGGAACGGCGGAAAGTGCAAGGGCGTTTGAATCGGCCGTGGAGGACAAATCGGTGCTGCTCATCTCAGCGGTGACCGGCGCCGGCGTCGAGCGGTTGATTTCACACATCTCGCGTCTGATTTCAAAACCAAAACGGGATTCATAAAGGGTTCCACAAAAGGTTCTCCATGGGGTCGCAATAGCGAGCGAAAGCAATGACGGACAACAGGACGATGTACTTTGAATGTGCCAGGCGGGTGGTCGTCAAAGTCGGCAGCAATGTTCTTACGGCCGAAAACGATCTGAACCTGGCGGTCATCCGTTCCATCAGCCGGCAGATCTGCCATCTGATCCTTACTGGTATCGAAGTGATCCTGGTCTCATCGGGTGCAATGGCGTCGGGGATCCGGAAACTCGATCTGCCCCGGCGGCCGGATGAAATCCCGAAACGCCAAGCCGTGTCAGCTGTCGGCCAGGCCGGTTTGATCATGGAATACGAGAAAGCTTTCGGCCGCTATGATAAAAAAGTCGCTCAAGTTCTGCTCACCAGTGAAGATCTCTCCAACCGCCAGCGCTATCTGAACGCCCGCAACACCCTCTATACCCTGCTCGCATGGCAGGTGGTGCCGATCATCAATGAAAACGACACCGTGATGGTGGAAGAAATCAAATTCGGGGACAACGACACACTGGCAGCCATGATCACACTCTTGATGGACGCCGACCTGCTGATCAACCTGACCGACATCGATGGCCTGTACACCAAAGATCCAAGGCAATTTGCGGATGCCGAGCTGATTCCGGTGATATCCCGGATCGAAAAACGCATCGAGAAATATGCCAGTGATATACCCGGGGCACTCGGCACCGGCGGCATGTTGAGCAAGATCAAGGCCGCCCGCAAGCTCAGCGCCGTCGGCATTCCGATGGTGATTGCCAACGGAACGAAGCCGGACATATTGAAAAAACTTTTTAACGGACGGAAACTCGGAACTTTTTTTGTGCCTAAAAAGAAAAAGCTGTCCAGCCGCAAGGGTTGGATCGCCTTCAACCTCAAGCCTCAGGGACTGTTGGTGATCGATAACGGCGCGGTCGACGCCCTGCTGCGCAACGGTAAAAGTCTTCTGCCCAGCGGTATCATGGCCGTCGAGGGTGAATTCACCGTCGGCGCGCCGGTTGCTTTCAAAAGTCAGGGAAACAGAATGATCGGAATCGGGCTTGTCAACTACAGTTCTTCGGATATACAGAAAATCAAGGGTCGCAAGTCGGGCCAGATTAAAAGCTGCCTCGGTCACAAGCCGTTTGACGAGGTGATCCACCGCGACAACCTGACGATCACCGTCGAAATGGACGACTGAGACGGGCAATCAGAAAAAAACGGCATAGATATGCGCATCGGTTTGTTCGGCGGTACTTTCAATCCTGTTCACATCGGGCACCTGCGGGCAGCCCTGGAGGTGGTGGAAAAGTTTCCGCTGGATGAATGCTACCTTGTCCCGGCCGCAACCCCGCCGCACAAGGCCACCGGTGATATGGTCGACGCGAACATCCGCTATGACATGATCCGTCGTGCGGTGACCGGCCAAGCCGGGTTAAAGGTTTCCGACATCGAACTAAAGCGACCGGGACCTTCCTACACCGTCGACACCGTTCGACTTTTCAGGGAGAAGTTTTCCGATACCGCCCGGCTTTACCTGATCGTCGGCCTGGATGCTTTTCTGGAACTCGACACGTGGAAATCATACCGTACGCTCCTGAACTCGGTGGCTTTAATCGTAATGTCCAGGCCGGAACGGGGATTGGAAACGTCAACTGAAAGGTGGCAGGCGTTGAACGACTTTTTATGCCACGGTATCTCCAAGGAATACACAGGTTCGGAAGAGCGGTCGGTTTTTTCACATCCTCAACTGATGCCGATTCACGTTATTAATGTCACTATGCTTGATATCTCTTCCTCCAAGATCAGGGAACTGATTCGCAGCGGTTGTTCCGTGCGGTATCTCTTGCCTGCGGAAGTGCTTGACATTGTCGAAAGCCGAGGGCTTTACGTATGACAGATGAATTTGTCGATGCGCTCGAGGTCTATGTCAGGGCGGTAACGGGGAAAAAAGCCGAAAATCTGGTTGTTCTCGATGTTCGGGAAATGACTTCGGTGGCCGATGCGTTTATCATTTGCAGCGGACGGTCAAACCGCCAGGTGCAGGCGATTGCCGAATACATCCAATCGGACCTGAAAAAACAGCATAAAAAACCGCTGAGCGTGGAAGGGCTCACCGAAGGGCATTGGGCTTTGCTCGATTACGGTGATGTCATCATACACATTTTCTACGAACCGGTGCGACTGTTTTACGATCTGGAGGGATTGTGGATGGATGCCAGACGTATAAAAACAAGGAGCATGAAGAGCATGGTCCATTCAAAAACACCGACGGAAGATTCCGATGAATAAGCCCAAGCCCTGTCTACTGATGATCCTCGACGGCTGGGGAATCGGATCCGCCGGGGAGGGCAACGCCGTCCACCTTGCCCGGACCCCTTTCCTGGATGAACTCGCGGCATCCTATCCGACTACCCGGTTGCAGTGCGCCGGTCTCGCGGTCGGACTCCCGGAAGGGATTATGGGGAATTCGGAGGTTGGGCATCTGAACATCGGTGCCGGCCGGATCGTTTATCAGGACCTTTTGCGCATCGACCGGGCTATTGCCGGCGGCTCATTTTTCCGAAACGAGACCCTAACGACGGTGATGTCAACAGTCGCCGAGAGGGGGTCGGCGCTTCACCTGGTGGGTCTTGTGTCCGACGGCGGTGTTCACAGCCAGCTCGATCACCTGCTCACGCTGGTCGACATGGCCCGCCAAAAGGGCCTGGAGCGGGTTTTCGTCCACGCCATCCTCGACGGACGCGACACCCCACCTGACAGCGGTGTTGGTTATCTGACCCGGCTGCGGAAACATCTTGATGCCGGCGGTTGTGGCAAGATCGCAACGGTTTGCGGACGGTATTACGCCATGGACCGCGACAGTCGCTGGGAACGGGTTGAAAAAGCCTATCGACTTTACGTGCAGGGCAAGGGACGCGCGGTCCGTGATCCGATTGCAGCTGTTAAAGATTCTTATCTGCGGAAAGAAACCGACGAATTCGTGAAGCCGATTGTAGTCACCAATGAACATCATGCCCCCTTGACCATGGTTGCCGAGGGTGACGGCGTCATTTTTTTCAACTTCAGGGCCGATCGTGCCCGCGAGATCACACGTGCCTTCACTGTGCCGGATTTCGACGGGTTTCACCGTGAGGTGGTCCCCAACCTCTGCGGGTATGTCTGTATGACACTCTACGATGAAAAATTAACCCTGCCCGTCGCATACCCACCGGTGCACCTCACGGGCCTTCTCGGCGAGGTCATCAGTCTGAAGGGCCTACGGCAGTTGCGAATCGCCGAAACCGAGAAATACGCCCATGTCACCTATTTTTTCAACGGCGGCGAGGAAAAGCCTTTTCGGTTCGAAGACAGATGTCTGATCCCCTCCCCGCGCGAGGTGGCCACTTACGACTTGAAGCCGGAAATGAGCGCCGCTGAGGTCACCGCGGCGCTCATCGAGCGATTGACTTCCAACCGTTACGATCTGATCGTGCTGAATTTTGCCAATATGGACATGGTGGGACACACCGGCATTCTTGGAGCAGCCGTCAAAGCCTGTGAGACGGTGGACCGTTGCGTCCGGCAAATTGTCGAACGCATCGCCGGTATGGGCGGTTTAGCGATGATCACGGCCGATCACGGAAACTCGGAAAAGATGATCGACGAACGCGGCGGTGCCCATACCGCCCACACCCTCAATCCGGTGCCGTTTATTCTCGTCGATGATACCCGGCGTGACGCCGACCTGCGCCCGGGAGTTCTGGCCGATATTGCCCCCACGATACTCGACATCATGGGGATCGAGAAACCGCCTCAAATGACGGGAACCTCACTCTTGGGGCGCACTCAAAAATAACGTCACATTTTGGACACCGATAGGAACCGGTTTTTCGTTAGCGAATGGATGAGGTCGGAAGCCGATTGCAAGGACAGGAGGACAATTTTGGCTGATATTCTCAAGCCGTACCGCATGATCGAAGATTTTGTTACGGGAAGAGATGTCCCCGAGATCGGGGCCGAGTCCAACCGTCAGGCGGTTGAACGGTTGCTGGTCATAGAGAAGGGATACGCCAAGGAAGATATCGAGGTAGACGCAGACATCGAATTCGAGGTCGGTAAAGAGCGTTATACGTCTCAAGTGGATCTGGTGGTCAGCGTCGATGCTGGAACAACGCGCCTTATGGCCATCAAATGCGTTCCCGGGTCGTTGGGGTCCTGTGAACGGGAGATACTAGCGGCGGCCCGCCTGCTCGACCCGCGTTATCAAATTCCCTTCGCGGTAGTGTCCGACGGAAAGACCGCCGTGGTACTCGACAGCACCAGCGGTAAAAAAATCGGTGAAGGCCTCGCATCCATTCCTGAAAAGCACGCGGCCCGCGACATATTGAAAACCATTACGCTCATTGCCTGCCCGGCCGAACGCCTCGAACGGGAGCGCTTGATCTTCCGGACTTACAACTGCGAATACGTCAATGTGGCACGCCGCCTTCCGTCTCAGGCTTGAGGAACGGGATCTTCTCAAGGCTTCTATTCATTCCCCGGCGTCGATGAACCGGACAAACCGGCTGGGCTTCGATCTTCCTGTATTTTTAGGCGTGCCGCCATCCTCCCGTTTAACCAGGCTTACAAGCCGGCAGTCTCCTTGCCGCAATGCTTGCAAATTTTGGCCCTTTTCTTGATGATTTCGGCGCAAAATGGACACTCCCGTGTATAGTTGCGCGCGTGAATTTTACCAACGGCCTCCTGCAATTTTGTTTCTAAAATTTGGTTGCCGACTTTAAGGTTGCGCAGCGGTTCTATCGCGTCGATTTCACCGATGTCACCCAGCATTTCCGCGGCCTTGGTGCGCACCCGCATCTCCTCGGTCGGATCGAGCAGAATTCGCAGAACGGCCGGTCCGTCCTTTTTAACATAACACTCTGCCAATATGGAGAACCCGCGTTTAATCGCCTCCTTTTTGGCCTCTTCGATCGCGCGCGCTTCTTCGTCGATAATCTGGCCTTTTGCCCCCATGGAACTGAATACCGGTATCAGCTCGAACTGTTCGGTGCCGGGATAATTCATGCACCTATACGAGGCTGTGTGTGCATAAGTCTCCTTCATGTGATCCCATCCCTGGGTGTACAGCTGACACGTATCGTTGAAACAAATAAACAGGTACGGCGTTCCCCATCCTAAACCGTCGCCGATAGCTAACGGCGGGACTTCCCAGAGACTCATCGGCTCGCCGCAGTGCGGACAAATCGGTTTTTTCATGGCGAGCACCTTATCCAGAACTTCTTCTCTTGTCTCAAAAGCCATTTATGTCCTCCATGGTGTTTGTAAATGCATCAAAACCTCCTGCCGCTTTTTCGAATTCGGTTTCTCAGTAGCGGAACGGGCATAACTTGTCATGAATAGCGCCTTAAAATAACGGTTCTAATTTAAGCTTGGAAATTCAGTTGTCAACGACCACTTTCCCAAGCGCCCAACTGACCTTAAAAGCTAACCTGATGACGATTATCACGACGGGGTGCGCTGTTACGAGACTTGATTCTATGGATATGATATAAGGGCTCCAGCAGAAATTACTTTCCGATGAGGAAGATGCCGAAGCTGGCCCGCAGGTTCGGTATGAAACCAATGGTCCTGCCCTCACGGCCATTTACCCTGATGGCGGTTTCTTTAAAGATCTTGAAGCCGACGGTACGGGCGAATCTTCTGAAATCCTTTATAGAAATCACGCGGATGTTGGGCGTGTCATACCATTCGTAGGGGAGTTGCCGCGTGACCGGCGCATAACCGGTCAGCAGCAGTTGCAGGCGCACCAGCCAGTGGCCGAAATTCGGAAAACTGACCACCGCTTTTTTGCCGATGCGCAGGATCGTGCGGAGCAAGGCTGCCGGTTCGTATACCTGTTGCAGGGTCTGGCTCAGGATGACCGTATCGAAGGCCTCGTCCGGATAGTCGAGGACCTCGGCGTTTATGTCACCCTGCAAAACCGTGACGCCCTTTTCGACACACTGGGCTACCTTTTCCTCATCGTGTTCGATACCGGTACCGCGGACCTTCTTGCGGGTCTTCAGGTAAGAGAGCAGATCCCCTGTGCCGCACCCCAGGTCCAGTACACGGGAGTTCGGCGCGACCCAGGCCGCAATGATCTGAAGATCGAACCGGATGCTATTGTTGTCGAATTTCAGTGTAGACACGTTCTAAAAAGCCTTTGATCAGTGATGTCAACCGCGTATTGGGCAGTAGAAAAGCGTCATGGCCCCACTCGGCCTCGATTTCGCAGAAGCTCACCTCGAGGCCGTTTTTTTTCAGGGCCTTAACAATGGCCCGCGACTGGTAGGTCGGGTACAGCCAGTCGGAGGTGAATGAAACGACCAGAAATCGAGCCTTGCCCTTCGCAAAAGCGCCCACCAGCGAACCGGCACCGTGCTGTCGTTCCAGATCGAAATAGTCGGCGGCCTTTGTGATGTAGAGAAAACTGTTGGCGTCGAAGCGCTCAACGAATTTGGTGCCCTGATAGCGAAGATAACTTTCCACCTGGAAATCGGCGTCGAAGTTAAAAGAGAAATCGCTTTTGTCCTGCAGCCGGCGTCCGAATTTGTGCCGCATGGCCTCATCGGAAAGGTAAGTGATATGGCCGATCATGCGGGCGACGGCCAATCCCATATCCGGCCGAGGTCCTTGATAATAGTCGCCGTGGTTCCAGTTCGGATCGGCCATGATGGCCTGCCGCGCCACTTCGTTGAAAGCAATGGCTAGTGCGGAATGCCGGGTGGTGGTGGCCAACGGGACGGCCGCAAATACCATTTCCGGGTAGCGGACGCACCACTCCAGTACCTGCATGCCGCCGATGGAACCGCCGATGACGGCCAATATTTTTTCGATTCCAAGATGATCCATCAGGGCTTTCTGGGCCCTGACCATGTCGCCGATGGTTACCAATGGAAAATTGTGCCCATACGCCTTTCCGGTGGCCGGATTGATCGAACGGGGTCCGGTCGATCCCATGCAACTGCCCAGAATGTTGGTGCTTACAACGAAAAATTTGTCCGTGTCGATTCCTTTTCCGGGCCCGATCATGATATCCCACCAGCCCGGTTTCGGGTCCTCGCGGCTATGAATGCCGGCCGCATGGGCATCGCCCGAAAGGGCGTGCAGCACCAGAATCGCATTGCGGCGGTCTGCCGCCGGCGTCCCATAGGTCTCGTAGGCAAGGGTTATCGGGCCGAAGCGCGTACCATTTTCAAGCACCATTTCCGACGGCGGAGCGGCGAATGTGAAGTTTTTTCGTGCGACGATGCCGACCGAAAGACCTTGTTGATCGTGTTCGATATATTCGCTCATGTCATGTAACTGTCAGAAACGGAAAGTCAGCCGGTTGAACCCGGCAAAAAGCAGGTCGGGGAAAGGGGAGTTTAGACCTTCAGCAATTTTTTGAAGATTTTGCAGGATCGGCACACGGCCATTTTGTCTTTCCAGTTTTTTTGCACAGTCCCGTTGCAAACGGTGCCGTTGATAAACCAGCACAACGAGCCGGATCGAAACTCCCAGGCCGGGCAGTTTTCTCTGCGGCGCTGCGGACACTTTTTTACATTCCAGCAATCGGCATTCAACTTGCGACTCGTTTTCAGGCGCGACAATAGAAAAAAAAGCTGCCGTTCGACGGCGGCCGGCACCGGCCGCCAGCCCTGCTCATAACTATGCACCGCTTTTATAGACACACCCAGCAGTTCGGCCATTTGTTTCTGGGTCTTTTTCAACTTTATGCGGTAGCTTCTGAATTCTTCCTTGTCCATGCTGGATTCTTTCCGTAGCTTGATTCGGCAGGATTGCATGGCAATCCTTTTGAGTGTACTATAATTCCCACATTGTGGTATTGTCTGTCAACACAAAACAGCCCACAGCCATTCGGATGGAGACCGACGGATGCATCTGGAAAAAGTGCACATCGTTCAGGACAGATTTCCGACGCTAAAGTACTACCCCTTCGATCTGGATTTGTTAAGGAAGACCACCACCCTCGATTTTCAGACCCCGGTCACTTTTTTCGTCGGAGAAAACGGCACCGGCAAGTCGACACTGCTTAAAGCCGTTGCGATACGCAGCGGGGTGAACATCTGGCAGGGGGAAAGGCGCATACGCTATGCCGCCAATCCTTACGAAGAGCAGTTGTTCAGGGCCCTGGACTTGGAATGGAAGAAAGGGCAGGTCCAGGGGTCCTATTTCGATTCGCAGGTTTTCAGAAATTTTGCCCAGATTCTGGATGACTGGGCCGCCAACGACCCCGGCGTGCTGGCCTATTTCGGCGGCAAATCTCTGATGCAGCAGTCTCATGGCCAGTCGCTCATGTCATTTTTTCATTCCAGATTCCAAATCGAGGGCCTCTATGTACTGGACGAGCCGGAAACCGCCCTTTCCCCGAAGAGTCAGCTCGAATTGTTGACGCTCTTGAAAAATACGGGGAATGCCGGACACGCTCAGTTTATTATTGCCACCCATTCACCCATCCTGCTCGCTTGCCCTGAGAGCCGTATTTTCAGCTTTGACTGTACGCCTGTTAAAACAGTGGAATACGAGCAAACCGAACATTATCGCATCTACAAGCGTTTCATGGCAGACCGGACGCACTTCCTGCGGTAGGAGCCACACCTTTCAAATTTAGGTGATAAACACTCATGGCCTTGCGGGCCGCCACGGTGTATGAAAATGACGCGCCGGAGCCCGGATGAACGGTTGAGAAAAGCGGCTGACTGTCTGAGTCGCTTAGGGGTCTTAGACCGGACCCTATGTCGATGCCGCTTGGAAGGCACGACCTTCAAGTTGCGTCCGAACTCATTGTTTGAAGACGAGACTGGTCCGGGCTTAGAGCCCTATGGCGTCGAGTTTCAGCCGTCTTTCGCAACCGTTCATCCGGGTGGAGGTGCCCACCTTTTTTCCGAATTGCATTCTATTTTCGTGTTAAAGTATTGTCTGGCGGCTGCAGCCGTTTCTTCGGGGGGCGTGAAAGTGGTCATGTCGCCCAGCATGACCTCGAAGCCGGTGTGGTCGTTGCGCACCCAGGGGGCGTGGTTGGCGCGGACCATGACGACCATGCGCAGTTCGAGACGGCTGTCCGGTTCCTCTATTGCCAGCAACCCCAGGTTATAGCCGTTGCGGCCGATGCTGCGGTAATATTTCTGGATGTTGATGATCCCGGTTGCCAGATCCTCCCATTGACGTGACGCTAATGTTACCAGTGAATGGGCGCCGGGCAGAATACCCCAGATTTCGAAAAATCCTTCCGGTGCAAAGGCCGCCGTCCATTCCCAGGGGCCGGTCCGGCCGATGTAGCGTGATCCTTCTTCTTTCTCGTGTTCAAGGTAGACGGAGAAGAGTTCCCGGCCGGTGTCTCGATGGAATTGATCTGTTTTTTTCTTTAAAAATCGGTGGTGATTTGAGGCGATTCGATCGGCGTTGATCTGCAGATGAGGGTGCAGAAGCGAGCCGCCGGCTGACGGCAGATGGTTCTGAGTGATGGCCGTGTAGAACGCCAGAGGATCATGGTTTTGAACACGTTCGAGGTAATTGCGGCAATTAAGGAGGCTGTCGGTGTATGAGGAAAGGGAGGCCGTACCGATTTCGACGAAATGATCATCATTGAACAGGCTGACGGCTGAATGGTTGCCATAAGGATAAAGGTTTGGAAATAATAGAGAATCCCCTTGCATCATGCGGCCTTCCGGCGTCAGATCAGGATCGAGACGGGGTGTCTTCGCGTTTACTTGAGGCTGACAGAATGGACAGGCAGCCCGATCACCTTGGTCGGGCGGCGGCTCCGGCAACTCCTCGTTACCGACATCTTTTTCGTTTACGCGGCTGAAGGCGATCCGGCAAGAACGTCCGGAAATCGGATGGGTTCGAATCTCGATCGGTTTTTCGACCCGCTCACCGAAAGGGTCGATGAAGGTGGCCGTAATCCGGCGACAGTCGAAAGTAAGGCCTGTGTCGGGCATTGTCGCTTGACCTCCCGTTAAGAGGCTATGGAGATTTAACCCCAAGTCATTTTCATCCGTTTCAGAATGAATAATTGTAGCACACGCATCAAGACTTTTCTAACATCAGGTGGGACAGCGATAAACGAATTCATTCGGCGGATAGGATTCGGACTTTAAGTTTCCCGATCATATCAACGAGAGGTATCAGATCGGACAAATTCTGGCCTTCCAACAGTTTGATATGGGTTGCATCGACCGGTATTTGGCCAAAGGTCGGGTCGACCGCCACCCAGCGACCGTCGACGATGCTTTCGTTCCAGCTGTGATAGAGGAAACCGCGAAATTCGGGTGCATAGACGATTCCATTGACGATGCGGGTGGGAATATCCAAGGTGCGGGCAAAGGCCGCATACAGTAAAGCGTGTCCCTGGCATTCGGCCCGTCCGCCCATAAGGACGTCCAGCGCTGTGAACACATCGACCGGTTCCCTTGCGATGTGTTGGCGGATCCAGTCTATTAAGGCTCGAATGCGCTGAGGATCCCCATCCGCACCCGCAACGATTTTTTTAGCCAAGCTGCTGATTTGAGGGTGTCGGGCTGAAATGGCAATCGTGGGTGCAAGATAGCGCGAAAGAGTCTCAACATCCGGCAGCACCGGATCCTGATTGCCTGCTTCGGAAAGCGGTGATAATCGGCAGATCGATCCGTTTCCGCCGCGTGTGCACGCCTGCCGGTCGTCATTCGGCAGGGTGACCGAATCAGACAATCCCGAAATATGGACGGTCAACGTATGAATCCGATCCGGATCGCTGATGACCGTATCACATTTAATCAGGCTGAATTCCAGCAGGTTTTCGTCTTTGTTGAGGGCCGCTTGTGCGAGGTACTTCCGGGCGACATCCTCGCTTTCAAGGACCGAGATAACGACCCCGTTCAGAGAGGTCTCCAGCAGCGATTCTCCGTGGTCGTTCATCCAGGTTGTCACCGTTCCACCCTGGAACCGAGTTCTAATTTTAAATGCCGGGCCACGGAACAGCTGGCTTTCCTCATAGGCCAGAATCGCCTGGTCGACAGGCGCCAGTTTCTGCGTCTGCCCATCGTAGACCGTGTAATGGTAACGTCGGCCGACTTCCAGCCCGTGAAGAAACGGGTAGAGCGCAATGGCACTAGCAGGATAAATCTGTGTTCCCAGTGATATGACCTGCCGTGTGGATTCTCCCCGGCTCCGGACGGTAACTGCCAGCTGATTTGTCAAACGCTGACCGTTCAGGCTCAGCTGATTGCCGTCTATGTCGAATGCGTAGTCAAAACAGATGAGGGACAGGTCGTCGGCCACCCGGTCAAAACCCCTGAGATTGATCTTCTTGTCCAGCATTAGAAAGCGAATCCGGAAATAGGCTTCCGATTGAATGTCGAATCGCTTTTCCTCTTCTGCGGCCGGGGCAAGACGAAAATGGGAAAATCCTATTTTAGACCCGTTGAAAATAATTCCTGCCCAGTATTCGCGCATCGGATTATCGGAGAGGGTCAACGAGCGAGGGGGCGGCGGAGAGAAAACGGCTTTGTGAAAATAAAAACTGGCGCAGCCTTGCAGCGCCAAAACCAGGGTTGCCAAAAAAAGTGAACAGTGACATCCGCGGCGCATTTTTTTATTGCCTAGAACAACAGGTCGATTTGAGTAGAGGTCGTCACCATTTAATACCATCGCTTGACACCCCGGTCAATCAAACTTAATATTTCTATTAATCGACATGAAGATCGACCCCTGACGGCAGCAGGCTATATTCACAGGCGGTCTCGGGAAAAGAAATAGAGAGGAAATCATGGCAAAAAAACCGTCATCAAAACAAAAAATTATGATCGATCTTCAAAGGCTGAACGAACTCAACGCAGATGGATGTCCGGCCTGCGGCAGAGGGTTCACTTTGGGGGAGACGGCTGTCGTGGCTTGCGGTGCCTGGGAAGGTGGCGCCAAATTGATTCACGAGAACGAGGCGGTGTGGGATACCGAGAACCGTAGCTATGTGGAGCGTCGCTGCTTCGAGACCCGGAGGGGAAAAATAGGTTGACCGGATTCGTAGATTTACCCATAATGCTTTTCACCGATTTTTTCTGTTGACAAATCTGGACTATTGGGATAAAAACTTGCGAAAATTTTTCGGGCCAGTGTATGAGGGCATTTCCAGTGCTGATCTTATGGCGATCCTTTCTCACGTGACATTTCATGTTGGATAACTTCTCGAGTTGGTCTGAACTTGCGCTGAATTGACAATGCTCAAAATCACAATGCCCGTTTTGAACCCCTGAGTGGCTAAAAGCCCTCGGGGGTTCTTTTTTATTCAAATTCTTCCCTTAAATATGTGATTGCCTGCCTATTGGGAAGTCGGTTACCCGCCGATCTCTAAATTTTGTTGCCTAATTGAGTTGCAATTGCACAGCCAGTGACATGGGATTTAAACGGATCAATGCTTTTAATAAAACCGTTGACGGACACTGATCAATAAATTGGATGACGTCTACTTTCAGGCTTCACGCTCAGTATCGAACATGTTCTCCAAGGCCTCCACGATCTGATCCGGGTTGATTTTTTCCAAGCAGGCGCGTTCCGGACGGTCGGGTCTATCGGTACCGAAGCAGGGGCCGAAGGGTGACACGGCTTTCACAATGCGGACGTGGTCGCCGAACGGGCGCCACAGGTCCGAATCCGATGGCCCAAAGATGACCAAGGTCGGCACATTCAGAAAGGCTGCCAGATGGCTGACGCCCGAATCGTTGCCGATGTAAAGGACGGCGGATTCAAGGACAGTGATCAATTCTTGAAACGTTCGTGTTTTAACGACTTGTGGTTGTGATTGCGGGCTGTGTTGCAGCACCGCTTCGAGATCGACTTCCGCCGGACCCAGGAGGATCGACGGTCGCAGGCCGCGCTTTTTCAATTCTGCAGCGACCATCATAAATCTTTCCAGCGGCCAGCGTTTTTTCACGCTCCCGGCACCGGGGCTGATGATGGCCCGTGCACCGGAGCGGCGCTTTCTTTTTGCGTCACCTTTTAGGTGAAATAGGGCTCGTGAAAACCGGCAGTGGGCCTCTTTGCCCAGCAGATTACTGTTCCGCACCTGGCGGGCCAGAAATTCGGTTATGTGATTTTTTTGAGACATATCCGGCCATGGCAAGATACGGAACACTTGGGGTCCGTTGATTTTTTTTACCGATTTTTCCAGGAGTTCTGAAAACGAAAACAGCAGTATGCTGCGGTAGCTTGACATAAGTTTGACCACCTCCGGGTCGATCCGCTCGGCGTAGAGACTGGCAAACCGGGCTAACTCCAATGGATAAGAGTCGTCGAGGACGCCGAGGTCGACAGCCAGGCGACCAAAACTCGAGCGACAAATACCGTCTATGCGGGGAATGGTGGTCCTGAGGGCTTTGAGGATCGGAAAAGTGACGACGAAGTCACCGAGTGCTCCCTGGTGGATGATCAACAGTCGGTTTTCAGTCATCATTTATGGGTCCACACGATTCGGTACAAATCATCGCTCAACGGTTCGGGGCAACACCCGCATACAACCGGCAGATTTTTTCTTGACGATATGTGGCCGGTCGAGCCTCGCACCGACGGCAGCTCCGATTGGAACGATTTCTTCCCAGCCAATGATGCGGCTCTTCCAAGCCTTTTAAAATCAGTCTATAACCTTTAAGGATCGACACGACCTGAAAGGTCGTTTTCAATCCATTGTAACATTTCGTTGGAGGTGATCAATTATGCGAACTTCCTACCGTTATGTCGTTTTTATCGTTTTCGTATCTCTGATGCTTTGTCCGCACCTTCAGGCCGCGCAGCCATCGACGGATACGACCGAGACCGACCAAAACCCGGCCGTTACCCTGCACCCGGAAGTGGGAAAGACCATGCTCGAGCAGGCCGGAAGGGTCAAAGAGGACTTCGTCACCCAAGCGCGGTCACTCTTCCATCGGACCCCCTTGGGCTGGAACCTGGAGACGCTCCAGGACATTTATCGCTGGTCGATCGGGCTGCCGCTTCAAATTCCGTACCTGGTGCCGAAAATAATGGAGCAGAGCCGGCTTCTCGGTGTGGCCGGGTCCCTTTTGGTACTCACCTTCATTGGGGCCGTCATTTACAGTCTCATCGGGCGCAAAAAGGTGCTGGCGAGTTTGGTCAGAGTGTTGCAGCCCTTCGAGAAAAAGCTGCCGGAAGCGCTGTATCCCTTTTTTATTTCGCTCATGAAAGTCCTGGTCTCGGCCTTGATACCGTTGATCCTGCTGGGAGGATTTTCTCTGATCGATGCGTTCATCAAATACAAGGCGGCCTGGTTTCAGCTGACGGGGCGTTTTCTGGGTTTGTGGGCTGTCGGGGCACTGGTCATCGGGATTCTCAGAGAGGTGTTGACCGAAAATCTTTTTCCAAGGACCGCTGCTTACGGCAAGCGCGTATTCAAACTGGCCCGCCTGGTCTTGTTTTACGTGTTGGCCGGTATTGCCGTGATTTGGGCTGCCCAGGCCTTTCAGATTCGCGCCGACATTGTGGCATTTCTGGAATTTGTCATTTCGATTTCAATCGTGGTCGTCCTGTTTTTGCTGCACATGATGAAGAAGACCCTGATGTCGCTGCTGCCCGATTTGCCGTATCCTTCCTATCAAGGGTTCGTCCGGTTGATGGACCGGTTTTTCTATCCCTTTATTGTCTTATCCTTCGTCGTTGCCCTGCTCTGGTGTCTCGGTTACAGGCAGTTCGGAAGGGTGGTCCTGCTGAAAACCTGGTCAACCGTTGCTGCATATCTGCTCATCATGGTGGCTTATCATATTTTGCGGGGCTGGCTCATTAAGTGGTATGCCGACAAGGATCCCCGCAATGAAAGCGCCAGTTTTCTGTTTCGATCATTAAAAACCATGCTGCTGTATGCCACCGCGACCGCCACGGTGATTATCATTTTAAACCTGATCGGCTTGCTCGACCCGCTGCAGCGGTTGATGTCGTTTCCGGTGGCCACGCTGGGCACAACGCCGATTACCCTCTGGCTGATTATAAAAGCGGCTCTTATCTTGCTGACCTTCGTGTTTGCCTCCCGCCTGCTGCAGGCTTATCTCGACTACCATGTGTATCCTGCCCTGGGTATCGACTCCGGCCTCGGATATGCTCTGAACATTTCGTTGAAGTACACCCTTGTTGTCATCGGTTTGTTGATTTCCCTCAGAGCGGTCGGTCTGGACCTGCGCTTCCTGCTGGTTTTCGCCGGTGCCGCCGGAATCGGCATCGGTCTCGGTCTGCAGCCCATGGCTACCAATGTGATCAGCGGGTTCAGCCTGATCTTCGGGGCCAAGGTCCGGAAAGGCGATTGGGTCGAAGTGAAGGACACGCTCGGTTTAGTTACGGACATTTTTCTGAACGCCACCCGCATCCGCACCCGCGACAATATCGAGTATCTGATTCCGAATTCAAACTTCGTCTCCGATACGATCGTCAATTATTCATTAGCCTCTCCCATGATCCGTATCACCGTTCCGGTGGGCGTTTCCTACGATGCAGACCCGCGGGTGGTCGAAAAGATCCTGCTGGATGTGGCGTCAAAGGAGCCGATGGTCACCGACTATCAAAAGCCGGTTGTCCGTTTTGTGGAATACGGTGACAATTCAATCAACTTTGACCTCCTGGTCTGGATCGATGTTCGTGAAACGGCCCGCAGAAAATTGCGCAGCGGCCTCTATTTTGCCATTTTTGATGAGCTCAAAAAGGCCGGCATCGAGATTCCCTTTCCCCAACGGGATCTTCACCTCCGCAGCTCGGATTTGAACCAATTGAAATAATGACAATTTTTCAGATAATACCGCTTGGCCGGATTCTGCCCCGGTCCAGGCTGCGGTACTGGATGGCTTCCGAGACGTGTTCCACGGCGATGTCGCCGCCACCGGCAAGGTCGGCGATGGAGCGGGCGATCTTGAGAATGCGGCTGTAAGCGCGGGCGGACAAGCCGAGCTTGTCGATGGCGGTTTCCAGCAGACGCTGGGAGCTGCTGTCGATGTGACAGAAGCGTTTGATGTGGCGGCTTCCCATCTGGGCGTTGCAATGGAACTTTAATCGCTTGAAGCGATCGGCCTGGGCCGCACGGGCATCGCCAACCCGCTTCCTGATAGCGGCTGACGATTCCGCGCTTCGAATGGCGGCCAGATCTTTGTAGGGGACGGCCGGCACGTCCACGTGGATGTCAATCCGGTCAAGCAACGGCCCGGAAATCCGCGTTCGGTAGCGGTGAATCTGCTGAAAGCTGCAGCGGCACTGGTGCTTGGGGTCGGACAGGTAACCGCACGGACAGGGATTCATGGCTGCCAGAAGCATGAAACTCGACGGGTAAGTGATGGTAAGGGCCGCGCGCGAGATGGTGACCTTCAGGTCTTCCAGCGGCTGGCGCAACACTTCCAGCACGTTTTTCTTGAACTCTGGC
>JARFQH010000078.1 GCA_029287875.1 Desulfobacteraceae bacterium
GGACCGGCCTCACTCTGCAGAATCGGCAGAAAGGACAAGACCAGTCCCGGGTACCGGCGCCCGAGCATCCGCCTGATCCGGCCATGTTCGAACACAGTAAAAAGATCGGCCGCCAGTGCCGGTAGAGGAAAGAGACCCAAGAACCGTTCGAGGTCTGATGTCATCGTGGTCGGCCGATCAGAGACCGGCGGTATTCCCAAACCGTCAAGTGCGCTGCAACAGTCGGTCAGCGCTTGGCAGCGGTCGAACAACCGTTCCAGGTCGAAATCGAAAGTGCCGAACTCGTGGTGACCGGATTCGAAACGTGCCAGACAGCGGTAGAGATCGGTATTGGCCTGTTTATGCCCGTAAAAAGCGATTTCTTCCGGCAGATAGATGAACCTGCCGTCCGTGCAGGCGGTGACGGCGGTTGCTGATATCGGGGATAGCCGACCGTCAAGGGCCGACAGGGGCCGAACCGAGATCTGAAGACCGGTCCGGGCGCCGAGGTAGCGATTGAGCTGTGCCTCCACTTCGCGCAGGGAAACGGCAACCTGAAGTTCTGCAAACGTATCGCGGCCCTGGCGAGAATCGAGCGACAGGAAACTGGCGGCCGATTCTGGCCTTTGGATTGTTTTGACCAACGCAGCGGAAATAAAACGGTCGAGCGCAGCCGGGGTCAACAGCCGGAGACCCTTTTTCATTCCTGCCAGAAACGACTCGATGAGGTGCACGTCTGCACGCACCACCCGCAAAAGCTGCTCCAGCTGCCAAACACGCTTCGTCTTTGCGAAAGAAAGCATAGCTTGCGGCAGGTTAACGGAAAGGTGCTGGCACTGGTTGTAACTCAGATCCATGCCGAAGGCCACTGACAGAAGCTTGAGAAACATGGTGGCCGCAGAGCGCTCACCGCGGTTGAGAAGCTGTGAGAGGGCGTCCAGCGGCCGCGGCAGGGTGTAGATTCCCTTCGACTTCATAACGCCCACGGCCTCGGTGAAAAGCTGCAGCAGGTCACGGTCTCCGACGATTAAAACCGGCGCCAGGTGAATGGCCATCAATCGGCCGATCGTCGTTCCCCGGGCACCGGCCGCTCGCACCAGGCGGTGGTAGTTTTCAAGCACCCCGTACTCGACCCGGGTCATCAGTTGAAGATAACCGGCTGCAATGGCCTGCCCGAATGAAATTTCCCGGGTCAGACCCCAAAAGATATCGTCAACCAACAAGGCGACGACAGCTGCGGAGACAACTGGTTCGAATCGCTCCAGTTGTCTATGAACGGTAGCAGCGAGATCCGGATCTAAGAGGTGCAGGGATTCAATCGGTGCCCTATGTTCCTGGTCATATGGCATGCATGACAATCGGTGCCGTTTAAAACAGGTCGTCGATAAGATCGTTCATGGTTTCCTGGAGGTGCCTGTCGTCGGTTAAAGATCTGCAGATAGCAGCCCGGCAGGCTTCGCGCGCGGGAACACCGCGTCTGGTCAGCTGGGCGGCATAGATCAGGAGCCGGGTGCTGGCGCCTTCGGTCAGACCCTGTTCCCTGATCCGGCGAATTTTATGCGCCAGTGCCACCAGCTGCCGGGCGGTCTCCGGTGCCACGCCGCCTTCGTGGGAAACGATGTCGGTCTCTTTTTGCGCCGTCGGATAGTCGAAGTCGATGGAAATAAATCGCTGGCGGGTGCTCTGTTTCAGGTCTTTCAGAACGGACTGATATCCGGGATTAAACGAGATTACCAACAAAAAATCAGGATGGGCCTTGAGGGTTTCGCCCTTCTTGTCGATGGACAGCAGGCGGCGATCGTCGCTCAATGGATGGATGACCACCGTCGTGTCCTTGCGGGCTTCGACGATCTCATCGAGGTAACAGATTGCCCCGATGCGCACCGCCCGTGTCAAGGGACCGTCCATCCATACCGTCTCATCATTTTTGAGCAGATAGCGCCCAATCAAATCCGATGCAAACAGGTCCTCGTGGCAGGCCACTGTATACAGGGGGCGCTTGAACCGAAAAGCCATGTACTCGACGAAGCGGGTCTTCCCACATCCGGTAGGACCTTTTAACATAACCGGCAGCCGTGCGTCGAGAGCGGCTGCGAACAGCTCCACCTCACCGCCGGCCGGAAGGTAATACGGTTTCTCTCGAATGAGATTTTCCGAGGTGTCTACTTGCTCAGGCGGTGCCATCGGTTTGTCCGTTATCCGTGATCGTGACTTATGCTGCTATCCGGATGTGAATAAGTTTCCATCAATGAATTGACTTTTCGTTGACGAGGCCAATATAATGACAACCTTAACTGATTGGTTCAGGGTTCAAGCCCGCCCCGGCGCGACGGGACGTTACTATGAATTTGTTTGCATGTTCTATAGACGTTGATTTTTATCACCACATCTCTCCAAGCCGGGTCTGGGCCAGGGGTTGAAAGGTTATATAATGCTGATTTCCGTAACTTTATGCTCCATTGTTTGGATTGGCCGCTTTCAGCCATTGGGTGAAACATGGAATTCGACACAATTGATGCGTAATATAACAGTTAGAGACCAGTTATGGCACTTTAACTGGGAACCGTTAATTCCGCCTGGGTAGGAAAACGCTCAACCCAGGAAAAATTTACATATAAATTAGGTTAACTCCCAATTTAGATTTAACCCATATATATTGGAAAAGGATTAGAAACAAGTCGTATGACCCAACTCCTTGAAATTGACGGCAAGAAAATCTTTCTTGTGGGAACTGCCCATGTTTCGGAAGAGAGCGCCCGTCTGGTGGCCGATGTCATCGACAGGGAAAAACCGGACACGGTTTGTGTCGAGCTGTGTGCATCACGCTACCAATCCATCCGACAGAAAGACCAGTGGCAGAACATGGACATCGTGAAGGTCATCAGGGAAAAAAAGTCTTTCCTGTTACTGTCCAATCTGCTGCTGGCATCGCTGCAGAAAAGAATTGCCAAAAAACTCAATATTCGCCCGGGTCAGGAAATGATTCAGGCCATCGAATCCGCCGAGGCCGTCGGGGCCGCCATCCACCTGGCCGACCGGGATATTCGCATTACCCTCTCCCGCACGTGGCGTTTGATGAGATTCAGGGACAAGATCAAGCTGCTGGCCCAGCTCATTTTTTCCATTGGACAGGTGGACGACATCAGTGCCGAGGATGTGGAAAAAATGAAGCAGGAGGATGTGCTCGAAACCATCCTCGCCGACGTGGGCAAATCTTTGCCCATCGTCAAGGCCATTCTGATCGACGAACGCGACCGCTACCTGGCCCACAAGATACGGCATGCCCCCGGAGAAAAAATAGTGGCTGTCGTCGGCGCCGGTCATGTCCCCGGAATCAAAAGGTACTGGAACACCGAAACCGACATCGCACCCCTGGAAAAAATACCGCCCAAGGGCAAGCTCTCTGCTGTCTTCAAGTGGGTCATACCGTTGGGAATCGTTGCGTTGATCATCACCGGCTTTTTCATGGGCGGCGCCAAATCCGGCAAGGACATGGTGGTCTGGTGGCTGCTGGCCAACGGCGTGCTGGCCGGTCTTGGGGCTTTGGCGGCCCTGGCTCATCCGTTCACGGTCGTCTCGTCCATCGTGGCCGCACCGTTGACATCGCTGAACCCGATGGTCGCTGCCGGCTGGGTATCAGGCCTGGTTGAAGCCTTTTCCCGCAAGCCGCGGGTCATCGACTTTGAAAATCTCCAGGAAGACATTCACTCACTGCGGGGTTTCTGGAAAAACAAGGTAACCCGGGTGCTGCTGGTCGTCGTGTTTACCAACCTGGGGAGTTCTATCGGCACTTTCGTCGCAATCCCACTGATGATAAAGGCGTTCTGATTAGACCATCATGCACCGGAAGAAGAAAGATTGCCCACTTCGCTGCCGGCCGGCCGTCATCGGAATTATCCTGCTGCTTGCCGGTTGCAGCGGTCTGGGTCCGTCACCGCCCTCCGAAGTCGAAATTACCTCACCGCCCAGACAACTCGAGCACGTGCGATTTTCCGTTCAGCTAGGGGCATTTTCCAGTGTGGACAATGCCGTGAGACTGACCGAAGCACTACAGCAGACAGGTCTGAATGCCTACCATTTCAGCGATGCTTCCGGTTACTACAAGGTTCGCTTCGGCAACTATTCCATCCGTGAACTGGCGATCGAGGCAGCGGAAAACTATCGGGCCCGCGGGCTCATCACGGACTATTTCATCGTCGGGCCCACCGCCGTTTACGATACCGTCGAACTGAGGAAACGGATTGTTAAAACCGCAATGAATTTCATCGGCGTTTCTTATAAATGGGGTGGCGAATCGTCGGATGAAGGATTTGATTGCAGCGGGCTGACGATGACGGTCTATCAGCTCAACGGGCTCGATCTGCCGCGAACCTCCCGTCAACAGTGGAAGACCGGCACTCCGGTCGTGCGCAATGAGCTGCTGCGGGGCGATCTTGTCTTCTTTGCCACTGCCGGTGGACGCCGGGTCTCCCACGTGGGAATTTACACCGGTGAGAACAAGTTCATTCATGCACCCGGCAAGAGCAAGCGCATCCGGTTGACTTCCCTGTCGAAAAGCTATTACCGAAGCCGTTTCGTGGGAGCAAGGCGTTACCTTTAGAATGCATTCGAAAGTGAAACCTCAGGTCTTCCGGACATTCGAGCACAGCCATGGCTTAAAAATGATGAAAAACGAAATGGACTATCAGGATGAATAATTCTGTCGCGTTCGATTATGAGAGATGCAAAATCCTCGTCGTCGGCGATGTCATGTTGGACCGATATCTCTGGGGCGATGTGAAACGCATTTCACCTGAGGCGCCGGTACCGGTATTCCACATCAAGCGACGATCGATCGTTCCCGGCGGCGCCGGCAGCGTGGTTTTGAACGTCATCGGACTCGGTGCCTCGGTTACCTTGCTCGGCGTCATCGGCCGGGACGAAAACGGAAGTACGCTCAAAAGGTTGCTCGAGGACCGAAGGATCGAATCGATACTGATAGAAGATAAAAACAGGCCAACCATCACAAAAACGCGAGTTTTGGCAAAAGGTCAGCAATTACTGCGGATTGACGACGAAAACACCGTTGTTCTCGATGAATCTTTGAAAGCAGGAATCATCGAAAATGCGGCCAAAGAAATCCACCACTGTGCGGCCGTCATATTTTCGGATTATGGAAAGGGCATTTTTGATACGCAAGGCCTCACTGAAGCCCTCATCGATGTGGCTAATGGCGCAGATGTGCCTGTTATCGTCGATCCCAAGAGGAAAAATTGGGAACGATATTCGGGGGCAGCTTGTCTGACACCAAATACCGCCGAATTCGAACATGTTGTTGGAGCGCCTCTCGGTGATGACAACGCCCTTATCGACGCGATGCGGACCACACGGTCCCAATACAGGTTGTCGAACCTGCTGGTCACGCGCGGCCCGCTCGGGATGTGCCTCATCGGCGAAGACGAGCAGCCCCGGTTTATTCCGTCAATTGCACGGGAAGTGTACGATGTGTCAGGCGCCGGTGACACCGTTATTGCGACATTGGCAGTCGGTATCGCTTCCGGGCAGGGCTACTTGGACGCCGCTCGCTTGGCCAACGTCGCTGCCGGGGTTGTGGTCGGCAAACTCGGTACGCAACCGATCAACGCCCTCGAACTGAAGGCTGCGGTGGGGATGAACGGTGACAGAATCGGCGGGAGCGTCAATCAAAAGACCCATTCGCTTGCGGCTGCGAATCTTCAGGTCCAGGCATGGAAAGCCCTCGACCAAAAAATCGTTTTCACCAACGGGTGTTTCGATTTGCTTCACCCGGGACACATCCACTTACTGAACGAGGCCAAGAGGTGCGGAGAGCGGTTGATCGTCGGCTTGAATTCCGACGGGTCGGTCAGGCGGCTCAAGGGAAACAAGCGACCGATTTTGAGCGAAACGGACCGCGCCGCCATTTTAGGAGCGTTGGATTGCGTCGATCTGGTGATCATTTTCGAAGAAGACACGCCGATCGAACTCATTGAATCCCTGGAACCGGATGTTCTGGTGAAAGGGTCGGATTACCGCCCGGAGAGGGTGGTCGGAAAAGAGATTGTGGAGTCCTATGGCGGAAAAGTGCACCTGGTCCCGGTGGTTGAAGGATACAGTACAACCCGCCTCGCGGAAAAGGTGTCGGAAAAAAACGGAGACCATAATCCCAAAAGCGTTCACAAGTAATTTTTACCTAAACGACTATTGAGGAAAATTACATGGTCATACTCACCGGAGGAGCGGGATTTATCGGCAGCAATACGTTGACGGCATTAAACCACATTTATGGTGACGACATTTTACTCGTGGACAATGTCGCCAGTACCTCTAAATGGAAAAACCTGGTCGGTAAATCTTTCTGGCAATACGTGCACAAAACCCGTCTGTGGTCGTGGCTGGACCAGAATATAGATAGAGCTGTCGAAGCGGTTGTCCATCTCGGCGCCTGCACGGATACGATGGAAAGCGACTTCGATTATCTTTTCGAAAACAACTCTTCGTATTCACTGAATATATGGCATATTTGTACTGAAAGGCAAATTCCCCTCATTTATGCAAGCAGCGCCGCCACATACGGCAACGGCGGGGATGGATTTTCCGATGACCATGAAAAGACCGATATCTACAAGCCGATCAATCCCTACGGCTACTCAAAGCATCTCTTTGATTTATGGGTGTTGAAACAGCAGGAAACGCCTCCGCGCTGGTACGGTATAAAATTCTTCAACGTTTACGGCCCCGGCGAAAGTCATAAGGGACGCATGGCCAGCGTGGCCCATTTCGCCATCCCACAGGCGCTGCAGAGCGGCAAGATCCGACTCTTCAAATCGTACCGGGAGGATTGTGCTGACGGCGAACAGAGAAGAGATTTTATCTTCGTTCAGGACATCGTCGATCTGATCGTTTATTTCCTCGACGCCTCTCCACCCAACGGTCTTTACAATGCCGGCACAGGGCGGAGTAGGAGTTTCAATGATCTCGCAAGTGCGATCTTCAGCGCATTGAACCTGCCGGAGAGAATCGAATACTTCGACATGCCGGAATCAATTAAAGACAGCTACCAGTATGTGACCGAAGCGGATATGAGCAAGCTGTTGGCGACCGGCTGCCCATACGAACCGCTATCTTTAGAGGAGGGAATTGAGCAGTATGTTAAATGGTTGCAAAAAGAAAACAAAAATTAACCTCCTCTTGCTTGTCTTATGGCCCGTCTACTGCGTTACATCCACCCACACGCTGTCTCTTATACACATCT